>DATEGN010000273.1:0-6827 GCA_035280125.1 Gemmatimonadaceae bacterium
CAACGCGCTCGTAACCCAAGAAGCCGGCGATCTTCGCCGGCTTCTTTCTTTCCAGTCGCTTCATCGCGAGTAGCGCGCGAGTGCCAACTCGAGTATGCGCGCGATCAACGCCTCGTAGGCGACGCCACCCTCCGCCGCGGCCCGTGCGAACTCGCTCTCGCGCTCGAGATAGCAATTCGGATTGACTTCGATCACGAACACTTCGTCGGCATCCGTCAGACGAAGATCGATGCGTGCGTAATCCCGTAGCCGCAGCGCGTTGAACGCTTCGACAGCAATCTGCTGCATGCGCTCCGCCAGCTCTGGCTTTACGTCCACTGGAAAGATCGAACGTGTACCCGCGAACTGTTCGCCACTCCCCTCACCATCCTCGCCCCATTTTGCTTCCCAACTCGCGATGCGCGGAACACCGGCGGGGAATCTCGAGAAATCCAGCTCCATGATTGGCAGGGCGCGCGCATTTGCGTTTCCGAGTACACCAACATAAAACTCTCGGCCTTCCACGAACTGTTCGACGAGCACCGGTTGCTGAAATGCCGATTGCAGTTCGTCGATGCGAGTGAAGAGCTCGCGGAGATCGTGCACGACCGAATTGCTGCTGATTCCCAGCGAGGCGTCTTCCTGCGGCGGTTTGACAATCAGCGGAAAAGCAATGTCGCCAGCCCAATCCAAAGCGCCACGAAACAACGTCGCGAATTCCGGAGTGCGAATGCCGTGAAAGCTCAGAACCTTCTTCGTGAGGGACTTGTCGCCGGCGAGCAGAAGGCCAGCCGGACTCGAACCCGTGTACCGCAATCCGAGCAGATTCAGAAGCGCTGCGACATTCGACTCGAGCGCACTCTTTCCGCCGAATGATTCCGCGAGATTGAACACGATGTCGGGTTCCGCGGCCCGCAACGCGTCGACGAGCGGCTCGACTTTGTCATCGACCGCCAACAATTGCACCGCGTGATCGCACGCTTCGAGTGTGCCCCGCAGCTGTTCCAGCAGCGGATCCACGGGTGGCTCGAGTGCGTCCGCCGAATGAATCACCACGATCTTCATGCTTCGACCTCGTCGTGGTGTACACTCGTTCGCGGACGCGCCGTTCTGCGCAGCGATTGCGTGTGTCGATAGTTCATAACGACGGCGGTCCCGAACGCCGTCAACTCGATCAATGTTGCGGCGTCGAGTCCGCTGACATGCAGCCCAAGCGCGCGCACGCGTGTGATGAGGTGATCGAGCAGTGATCGTACGACCGCCGGTGGCTCGGCAGTCCAATACGAGAGGCGCACGAGTATTTCGCGATAGTGTTGCGCGATGAACTGGTCGGCCGCCACGCCGCTCGGCGCGTCCGCCCGCAACGCGAATATCCGGCGGAGATCGGCGTCGAACTGGCGCGCATCGCCGATCGGAATTTCTTCGAGCTCACTGTCGTAGTGTTCGGCGACTGTGTAATCCATCGACTCGACAGGCAAGTCGTCGGCGGTCGGTACGACAGCATCGGGTTTCAACTCGCCTATTTCCGCCATCACGCGATCGACGTACTCGAGCTTTGCGAGCGCGGGCCAGCCCGCATACTCCGTTCGCCAATCGATGTCAGGCGTCAACCACACCGCGAATGTCTCGGCGAAATCCTCATCGGGATGTTTTTGCGCGTACCATCCGAGGATGTGACGCACATGCTCACGAGAGAACGGATCGGTGCGATATCGCTCTCGATATGGACGCAAAAACGAGCCGAAGGTCCGCCGCCAGTCGTCGCGTTCGTAGAGCCTGAACGCATAGTTGATCGCGTGGCCGGCTTCGTGTCGCAGATAGCGTATGGCCTCGATATCATCTTCCACTGCGCCCGACATTTCTTCCTCGAGGCGCTCGAGTCCGCGATCGACCAAATAGAACGGCACGCCGATGATTGGTGTGCCGTCGGGACAGCCCCACTGATCGCTCAGATAAACCGGTGGTCGAAATGAAATCGAATGCGCGGCGAGTTCGCGGTATAGCTGGTCTATCAGACGCTCGACTCGAGAGCCGCGAATCTGAAGACCAAGCTCCGAGATTCGCCTCCCCAGCAACGCTTTGCGCTGCTCACCCCACTCCGATGAGCGGTCCACAAGATGGGGCGGGGCAATCCTCGTACCGAACCCGACGCAAGAAAAAGGGCGCCACGCTCGTGGCGCCCTGCTTCAAAATGAGCCCTCCGATCGCCTATGCAGCCTTCGTATCTCGCGGGACGGGTGACAGTTCGGGAGCGGCGCCCCACACAAAAGCGAGAAAGATCGGCGCCGGCTCGGCCTTCGATCCACGCGAGATCACGATCCCGACCGGCTCGGTGGTGCGAGGATCCTCTGTAATCGCCTTCATATATAGTACTGGGGCTGGGTCTCGTGCCGAGACATCGAGGTAGGAACGAGTCGAGCCGGGGCACGCGACGAGAACGGTTCGCCGCAATGCGCCCGGTCGCTCAGTCAAGGCTTCGACACCCTGCTCAAGCAGTCTCGGTGCCATCAGCGCCCGATTTCGCAACTGCTAACAACTCAAAGAGATAGAGAAAACAAACGCCGGTCCAAAGACCGGCTTGTATTGCTTCGACACGATCGCGTGGAGGTCACCTGTGTCAATCCGAATGGGCGCCGATCAGGTAATCTCTTTTCGAGCCAGGAACATCTCACTGCTTCCGTCGCGCTCGAGTGAGACTGACCACCCTCGGTATCGACTCTCCAATTCCTGGAGAGTGGGTGCAGCTCGATGAGCATCCGGTGCCTCGACGAGATGGATCCCGCCGTCCGCAGTGGCGCCCTGAAGGAGGCGGATGACGCGCGCTCGTTGCGCGGCGGTCAAGCCGCGTAGCGCGTTCGAAGTGACAATCACGGCGTCGAGCTCTGCATCTGGTGACCACGCCGACCAGTCTGCTCGTAACGCATGAACACGCTCACCAAGTCCTGCGGCCGCTGCTGCATTCAGCACGCGTTCGATCACGTCGTCCTCGGATGCAACCGCCGTCACCTCGCATCCGTTCGCCGCGAAGTACAGGGCCGGACCCTCGGCTGAGCCGGCGACCAGTACATGCGCCTCTCCCGTTGGCCGCACCGATCGAACAACGACGTCGTCCGCTTGCAGTCCCCAATGTTCGGGACGGCGCAACTCACGCAACAGTTTGAGGCGGCGACGTCGCCAAGTCTGGTAACTGGGCAGTCGCAAGCGTCGGAAGATCAGGCGATCGACTTCTTCACAGAGCAGGAGCTCCGTGAGTGCGAGCTGCGGCTGTTCGGTGAGCACCGCTACGGCTTCATCGCCGATGCCCAGCAGTGCGCTGCGAGGGATCGATTCCTTGTAATTCTCGATCTCCTCTTCGACGAACAGTTCGTATTCGTGCTTGAGAGAGCGTGCCGGTCGATTCGCCATGCGCTCGGGGTGGCTACTCGTGAGCAGAACCTAGGTTGGCCAGAGAGTTACGCAAGTGCGAAACGCACACTCGTTCATGCTGGCTCGACGTGAACCGTTATGTCTGCCGGTCCGTATACAGACGCAACTGCCTCCTCAACGCGGTCAGCGAGCGAGTGCGCGACGTCGACCGGTGTTCTCCCGGGAACAGCAATTGTCAGCTCGGCGAAGAGGACTCCGGAAGTCGTGTAGCGTGACCGGATGCCGCGCACCTCGACGATACCCGGAATATCCGCGATGATTCGTCGCAGGTCAGCCGCTTGCACGGCACGTTGATCAACCAGAATCGGGATTGATTGGCGGAGAATGCGCCAGCCACTCAACGCGATGATCAAGGCAACGGCGATCGCGAGGACGGCGTCCACACGACGACCACCGTATCGGCCGAGCAGAAGGGAGATCACGGCGAGCAGTGTGACGAGAATATCGCTGCCAGTATGCTCAGCGTCGGCCATCAAGAATGCACTGCCAATCTCGCGCCCACGCCGTCGCTCGTACCACACGATGAACACATTCACGAGGAGCGTTCCGACGATTATTCCGAGATCGGCCCGCGAGACATGCGTTATCGATCCGCCGCCGATCAAGGCCGTGAAGCCCTCGCGCATCAGCTCGAAGCAGGAGATCGAAAGGAATCCGACGATTCCCAGCGCGCCCAGGGTCTCGAACTTGTCGTGACCGTATGGATGATCCTCGTCAGGCGCTCGCCCTGCGATGCCGACGACAGACATCCCGATCACGTTATTGAACGTGTCGAGACCAGATTCGAGTGCGGCGCCGAGCACGGTGAGCGATCCCGTGCGCATTCCGACAACGAGCTTGACGAGGAGCACCAACGCGTTGAGCGCGAACACTTGCGCGAGCGCGCGGCGCACTGCCGGTGAGCGCTCGTCCAGCCGGGCACCTGCCGCTGCGCGTTGTTGAGGTCTAGCCGTCATCGTGTCAACTTCACCTCATCGAGCGATCAGAGTCAACAACCACACCGATAGGGATCTCGAGTTGACGCGTGCCTGAGCTACCGGAGGTTGAGCGAGCCGTTCGCGATCTTCGCAATGCGATTCAAGACGCAATCATCGAGCGCGTCGAGATTCTCCATCCGTCGCTGCACCGACGGGTATCGTCTGCAGCACTGCGTGCATTGCGCGGGGCGCGCGTCCGAAGCGTCGAACGACGTGGCAAGCATCAATTGATTCATCTCGAGGACGGCCGTGTGATCCACGCACACTTCAGGCTGAATGGTGACTGGGTCATTGGCTCGAGCGCAGATGAGCTACCGCGCTTCGCTCGCGCGGTGTTCCACTTCACGAGCGGAATGCGCGTCGTGTTGGAAGACTCGCGTGCACTCTCGACGCTCGATATCCATGCCGCCGGTGCGACACTGCCGCTCGACCTAGGGCCGGAGCCGCACGACGCCTCGCTCACACCGGCGCGGCTTCGCGCAACGCTCACGCGACGCCGGATCCCGATCAAAGTCGCCTTGCTCGATCAGCGCATCATCGCCGGGCTTGGGAATATCTATGCGTCAGAAGCGCTGTGGCGTGCGAAGATCGATCCGCGAGCAAGTGCGGCCTCGCTCGACGAGCCAGCAGTCCGGCGACTGCTCGCTGCGATTCGCAAGGTGATCGAGCGCGCGACCGGCGCACGGTACACGAGCACAGAGGGTGCGAGGCTCGACGTGTACGATCGTGAAGGGCGGCCATGCCGTCGTTGTCGAACGAAGCTTTCGCGCATTACACAGTCTGGACGGTCGACGTATTTCTGTCCTCACTGTCAGCGCGCAGCGCGCGTCAGTCGAGCGCCTCGATCAACGCGCTCTTGAGGTATCCCGTCTCCGGAATGCCGAGAATCTCAGGGTGATCGACGGGCTGCCCGCGGAGCTCGCGAATCGCGAGCCGGCGTCCCGAATCTGCTGCCGCGGCTCGAAGCATGTCGAGGAAAAGCGGCATCGTTAGGTGAAAGCTGCAGCTCGCCGTCAGGAGGACGCCTCCCGGGCTCAGGAGCTGCATCGCTCGCAGGTTGATCTCTTTGTATCCGCGAATTGCCGACGGAACCGAGGCGCGCGTCTTGGCGAACGCCGGAGGATCGAGGACCATCGTGTCATAGTGTTCGCGGGCGCGCTGGCGGTCTTTTAAAAATTCGAACGCATTCGCCTCGACGAACTCGACGTTGGAGAATCCGTTCAGTGCGGCGTTCGTCTTTCCCCGACGGAGGGCGTCCGTCGACACATCGAGTGCCGTCACGTGCTCGGCGTGACCGGCGAGATGCAGCGCGAATGATCCGTGATAGCTGAAGCAATCGAGGGCGCGACCGCGCGCACGCGTTCCGATCGCGAGGCGATTCTCGCGCTGGTCGAGAAACGCGCCCGTCTTCTGGCCATCCCAGGGAGCCGCGAGGTAGCGGATTCCGTGCTCGTCGATTTCGATCTCGCGCGGTACGTCACCGGCGAGCAGCTCGACGGTAATCGGCAGGTCCTCCTTCGCGCGAAGAGGCACGTCGTTCCGCGCCAGAATGCCTAACGGCTGGAGCAGGGAGGAGAGCGCTGCGACAATCGACACTCGAAAGCGCTCGAGTCCGGCACTCATCAATTGCACGACGAGCCACCGATCGTAGCGATCGCAGATCAACGACGGACATGCGTCGGCCTCGCCATGGATGAGTCGATAGGCATTGGTGCTCGCCGGGAGCGATGCGCGTCGCGCAACTGCAGCGCCGATTCGCTCGCGCCACCAAGATTCGTCGAGGGAGGCGTGCGCGTTGCGATCGAGGAAGCGAAGAGCGATCTCTGATGTCGGACTCCACAGCGCGGCACCGAGCGCGCGGCCGCGTTGATCACGGACAGCGACCGCGCCGGCTGGCGCGCTTGGCGTCGTGAGCAGATCGCTACGGTAGATCCACGGATGTCCTTGCGCCCACCGACGCGCTCCCTTAGGCGAAACGATCGCTGCGTCGAATGCTTCAGGGTGTCGCGCAACGGCGAGTTGCTTCATCGCGTCGGCCTCGGCGGCGCAACGGGGTTGAATTGCAATTTCAGAGCGGGTACTATTCGGACCCTTTCGCTTTTTTCGTCGCCGATTGTAGTGCACATGTCAGGCTTGAGAGAGGCGAGAGGCACTGATTAAGATTCAAGGCTCGGCGCGAGCGAACGGAAATGCGCGCCATCGCTGTTTGAAAAGTGAAGGCAAGGTAGATCGTGGGATGTGAATCCAAACATCGGCATTGCCGCGAGCGTAGCGAGCGGTTGCTGTCGATGGCTGAGAATTGCACTCACTTGGAAGAAGCGCGTGCTCTGCTTGTCTATAGTGATGTAGTCAAGCGGACGAAGGCATGTGGAGGATGCCTGGGCACACGGAGGCGAGGAAGGCCGCGGTAAGCTGCGAAAAGCTCGGGGGAGTGGCACACACGCA
>DATEGN010000274.1:0-8830 GCA_035280125.1 Gemmatimonadaceae bacterium
TGCCTTACGAGCGGGTGTCCACGTTTCCTGATAACCGGAGTGTTGCACGTTGCGCTGGATCTGAAGACCCCAATCCTGCACGTCGCGCGCGGCATATCGCAGCGACTTGAAGGGAATGCGAATCTCGACCTCGAATCCCCATGGCGTCACACGCCCTTTCGACTGCCAGATGAAGTCCGCGCTCAGATCGTTCTGGCCGGGCATGACATTCGAGCCGGGAATGAATCCGCCGGCCTCGCTTTTCATCCCATCGGCTTGAACGCCGATGGGATTTACGATGAAAACGAACGCTCGGCGCTGGTCATGAAACGTATCGAGATGAATCTCGACGTTGTCGTCGCCGCTGATTCGATCGCGATCCGCGAGCGTCGCGTGAACCGCCTCGCCACCGCCGTGTGGCTCGAACGCCCGAATGCCGAAATAAATCGCGGTCGAGGAGTACCACACCAGCACTTCGGTCGAATCCGGCGTGGGCCGCTGATCGATCGGTGCGTAGAGCGAGAAGCCCGTCAACAACGCAGCGTCGCGCCACACGGGCTCGTCGAGTGATCCATCGACCTTTACATCGGCGTCGCTTTGCTCAGCCTTGGGTGCACGAAACGACGTCTGATTGGCGCGCCCGTTGTAGATGGCTCGTCGCGCAACTGGACGCGCCTGCGCTTCAATTGACGTGGGGGCTTGAAGTAATGCGAGGAGGGAGATTGCGGCTAACATCCTCTACGGGGCGCGGGGAGCGGGAGGCGGGGCGCGGGAGAGAAGTTAACGCAGTGACCAACCGCTTCGCACCGCGTATCTTGTTTCGCCTGCCTTCGCGACCGATATCGCGACATGCGCTACGACGATCCGATCCTCGACACCATCGCGCGCTCGATCCACACGTTCTTTCCGCGCTGTATCAAGTGCGGGCAGCCGATCGAGCACTTCGAGGACGCAGATGTTCGGATCCTCACGAATCGCATCGTTCATCGTAAGGCCTGTCCCGAACCGGTGTCACCATGAGGAGCTAGCGAGGTGCAGATCCCTCGCTTCGCTCGGGATGACAGTTTCTTGCGCTCAGCGCTCTGCACGGCGCGTCAGCCGCTCACCCAGCAGCCCAACAGCGATGCCGAGTGGGATGTTGAGAGCGGCGATCAGAAAGACGAGAGCTGCAATGCCGACCGTGATCGGGCGAGGTGTGCGGTAAAGGTTCAGCGCTGCTGCCACGATAGCGGCGACGCATCCCATGGCGAATCCGATGCGCCCGGCCGCTTGCTTGCGATCCGCTTGCGAGTTCCCCTCGGCGTTGGGTGCCGTCGTCATCGGCGGTCGATCGTTCGCGCGGGCGCCGTGCTCCGGTGTACGGCCCACGCCAGCGCGAGCATGGGAGGCAGTCCAAAGGCAATGATTGTCCCATTCGCCTGGCGCGAGAGGCCTATCACGTGCAACAGGAGCGCGAGGACGCCGAGGCCGGCCAGGAGAAACGTCAATCTCCTCGTCGTTCCCGAAAGTCGGCCCGCGACGACAGTCATCGGTGCAAACACCACGAGCAAGAGCCACAGCGGATTGAAGAGCAGGAGATTCTCGTTCTGATACGAGAAGTGGTGGTCGGTGATGCTCCAGAGCAGTGTAAGGATGACGCCGAGAATCCCGACGCCGAATGCCCATGTCGTGAAAAACACCCCGGCGCCGATCCGGGCTCCACTGCCGCGTACAAGGCCCAATCCGACAAGGACAAAGATCACGGCGACCAGCACGCCGACGGCCAGAAAGGCCGGCATCCAACGTGGCGGCGCTGTCGGCTCAGGGTGCCGTATGGTTCCGAGCAACATGCGCTCGCTCTTCACCAAGGGCCGAGTGCCGCCGTGCCCGTCCTCGATGCGAAGCTCGCGGATGTAGTCGCGTAGCCGCATCGGCAGGAACATGGCTTCGTACTCCGATAGCTGATGATCCGCTGGACGGCCGAGCCCGAGGTCGATGCCGGCGGCGAGCAGTTTCTGTCGTTGCGTCAGGCGCAGCGTTTCCGAGCGATAGGTGTAGCTCGTCTTACGCCCCGAAAAAGTCGCGCGAATGACGCCCCCCAGCACTCGATCCAGGGCGTCGCGAAGGCGCGTCGAACAGTTGTCGAGGTAGTAATCGTACCAGTAGTTCGCGTTCTCGGGGCGGGAGTTCCAGATGACGAAATCGCGGAGCGCAAGCTTCTGAGCATTGGTCAGGTCGAGCTCCTGTGCCCAGACGGCGCGGTCCATCTCGCGATACTCGATGAGGGTTTGCTGAAGGGGATAGCCTCCCATCGAGTAGTACATCCGCTTTTGAAGAAAATGCGGAATGAAGTGAGGCTGACTCGAGTCGAAGATTCCCCAGTTGTAGACGACGTCGACTGGCCCGCCGAGCGACGGTGGTCGGTCGACGTGAAACCAGAGTGCATTATGGCCGAACATCTCCCAGACTTGCTCGCCCACTCCCATGGTGAGAAGCGTAACCGTCAGCTCGCTGCCCGGTTCGGGCGGCGGATTCACTTGCGGTCCAGGTGGTCGCTGAGCGCTTGGCGGCCGCAATTGGGCGACCGCGAGCACGGGCGAAATCGCGAGCAGCAGAACGACTCGGCGGAGTGTTGTCATCGCACATGAAGCTAATGGCGGGTGGCACGTCCGCCATTTTCGCGCGGTCGCGCGGCACGCAGCGTGCGCGCGATGCCGATGTCTTTCACCCGAGGATTAACATGCCAAAACGGAGCAATGGTGGGATGAGCGCGAGTGGTGGAAAGGGCAGCTCGAGCAAGGGTGCCAAGAGCTCGAGTGCCAGCAACAGGTCGCAGACCAAGAACGTCAGCAACGCGCGAAACGCCTCGGGGTCGTCGCGCTCCAGTGGCTCACGGAGTGCCTCCGGCTCTTCTCGCTCGACTGGCGGACGCCGGGTGATCGGCCGCGGTATGACCTCGCTCGATTCGACTCAGGCTGCGCTCGATTCGCGCACGGGTGAAGTTGACGAGAGGACGCGCAGGAAGTCGTAGCAGGGATCGTGAGTCGTGGATCGTGAGTCGTGGATCGTCGAGAAATATCGGACGAACCAGGATCCACGACCCACGACCCACGATTCAGTCCTCCCCTACACCCATGTTCTCGACGAGCGAGAAGTCGTTCGCGGAGGGCGGCTTCAACTTGTACCACTCCGTCGAATAGACCGCCTCGCGCGCGAAGTCGACGTCAGTCGCCCATGTGAGGTCCGCTGCCGGTGTGCCCGCGTCAGATCGGACGACGAGAACAGGAAGTGGAGGCAGCTGCTTCAGTGCGCAGTATCGGCTCACCGTGCCGAGCGCTTGCGTTAGACCCCCACCATCCTGGCCGATCCGTTCAGCCAAAAGGGTGTATGTGAGTGTCTGACGATAGAAGGCAGCGCTCACGAGCACCTGCCAGACTTGGACGGCCTGTTCGGAGCGCGTCATTTCATTGCCTCGTTGGACGAGAATTCAACGAGACCCGGGCAATCGAATTCATCTCGCGTTAGGCAGAAGGCTGGAAACTCATGCGGCGCAGTGTGATGCACGTCACGACACGTTTTGCCGCAATCATTAGTGTTGCCGGTGCTCGACGGGCACCATTCTCGCTGCCCCATAGTGTAGCTGAGTCCTCGTTGTTCCTTGATGCCCAATCCGACTGAAGTCCCAACTCCGGCAGCGCTAGCTGACCTCGTTGCGCGATGCAGCGAGATGACACGATACTCCACCGAGCTCACGGCCGCCGAGGAATCTCGCGTCGCGGCGCTTGCCTCAGCGATCGTGACGATGCGGCAAGTTCTCGAGCTCGCGACAATCCCGAGCGATCGACTGCCCCTTCGTCAGTCACGCATGGAGCATTGGGCTCTGACGGGTCGGTCGATTGAAGATGCGGAAACACTGCCGATTCGTAATCTCCACGGCGCGCTCGTTCTCGATGAGCACGGACAGATCAAGGTCCTCACCAATCGAACCTGGCGCGGCGCTTGGCGGAATATCACGCTCTGGCGAGACGGCGTCGGTGGGCTGCGGGCGAACGCGCTGATGGATTATCTGGCTCGCCTCGCAGCGCTCGCTCAGCGCCGAGCTCCAGATGTCGCCCGCCAGCTCCTCGAGCGAAGCGAAGCAGTGGTTGCGACGTACTCGCTGCTCCCGCCTGGACCTCGGTCGTCCCAGGCCGACTAGGCCCCTAGCCCTGACACCCTAGCCACTCAGGCATTAACGGCCTGCCTGATATTCAGCTGCACCGCAGCTGTTGGCGCGCCGTCGACGTGCAAGAGGAACGTGTAACGTCCTGCCGTCGCGATATTGAAAAGGTCGAACACGAGCGGCAGATCGACAGAGACCGAGTCGAGGCCTGACGGCATAGGCGGCAGTGTCACCTCCCCGCCGGGGCGCCCGATCTCCTTCCCGGAAGGATCGCTCATCAACACCTCCACTTTGTGCGACCGACCGACTTCCTCGTGCGTGAAGAGAATTCGCGCAGCGAAGGCCAGGCGTGGCAGCGTGAAGGGAATGTTGGGGACCTGGAGGTCGTTGAAGACGCCAATCAGCGAGGGGCGTCCATCGTTACCGAGAATGACTGTGTCGCAAAGGGCGACGTATTGAACGTGCACGGAGAAAGGGGCTAGGGGCTAGAGAGTTCGGGCCAGGGCTCAAGGAATCAAAACGGCAGCGCCACGAAGCCGCCCCGAGCGATGCGCCTGGATGGCTTCATTTGCTTCATTCAGTGCAAAGCACTCGACCTCGGTTCGTACGGGCACTCTCGGTGCCAACGTGAGAAACTCGTCGCCGTCGCGCCGCGTGAGATTGGCGACGGAGCGAATAGTCCGCTCTCCCCAGAGGATGTCATAAGGAAAGCTTGGGATGTCAGTCATGTGAATCCCGGCGCACACGACGACGCCTCCCTTGACCGTAGCCCGAAGTGCAAGCGGTACGAGCTCCCCAGCCGGAGCGAAGATGATCGCGGCGTCGAGCGGCTCCGGCGTTTCGGCCGTGCCGCCGGCCCACTCGGCGCCCATCGATCGTGCGAACGCCTGTGACGCATCGTCGCCCGGCCGCGTAAATGCGAACACGCGCTGTCCGCGCGCAACGGCAGCCTGAGTGACGAGATGCGCGGCTGCACCAAAGCCGTACAGGCCGATGCACTTGGCGATCTCGGGATCACCGGCGAGACGCAGCGACCGGTAGCCGATGAGTCCAGCGCATAGTAGTGGCGCAGCGTGAGCGTCCTCATAGTCACGCGTTATCGGAAAACAGAATCGCGCGTCGGCGACACAATATTCGGCGTAGCCGCCATCGATATCGTAGCCAGTGAAACGCGCCCGATCGCACAGATTCTCGCGTCCGGTTGTGCAGTAGACGCAAACACCGCACGTCCACCCGAGCCAGGGCACGCCGACGCGATCACCGCGCTGGAAGGCGCTCCCTTCCGGCGCCTCTTCGACGGTGCCGATGATCTGATGGCCGAGCACGAGCGGCAGCTTCGGATTCGAGAGCTCGCCGTCCACGATGTGGAGATCCGTGCGACACACCGCGCACGCTCGCACATGAATCAACACTTGTTCGGGTGCTCGCATCGGGCGAGGGATTTCAACTTCCCTCAACGCCGATCGCGGGCGCTCCAACACCATCGCGCGCATGCGTTCTGCCTCGGGCCTATACTCTCGCCACCTATCTCTTCGCGGCGATGCCCTCTCCGACCAGCTTCGCCAGCCCCATGATTGTAATCATCGGATTCACGCCGGCGGATGCCGGGAAGAGACTCGCGTCCGCGACGTAGAGGCCCGCGATTCCTCGAACCGCGCCGCGCTCGTCGCAGACCGAGTTACGCGGGTCAGCGCCCATTCGGCAGGTGCCCATCTGATGCGCGCTGAACAATGTCGACCAGTTGCGGTCGATGGCACTGTTGAGGATGCGCGTGCAGAACTCATCGACCACGCTTCGAGAGGCCTGCTTTGCCTGCAGGACATGTGGCCGCGCGTGGAGGGTGAGCACCTCCTCCGCGCCCGCAGCGACATGTGCGCGGACTGCCGCCGCGATCCCCTGCTTGAGATGCGACAGTTCGCGCGCACCCGGGTGATAGTCGATCGCCGCGCCTCCCTCGCGCCTAACGCGGACACGTCCGCCGTCTTTGTCTCGCGTGAGGACAATCGTCGCGCTCACGTGCGCTGCCTGCTGCATGCGCTGGCGGTGCTCCCGGGCACCGAACCAGGGAAGTGCCAGCGCCAGAAGGCCCGGATGTCCCGGGGCAACTTCGAGCCGAGGGCCGAAGTTGCCGGCGAGCGCGGCGTACTCGTCCGACATGACGGTCTGCGGAGGGCCCTCCCACATTCGCACCGTCTCGGCGTACCGGCCGGCCACGGCGCTCGTCGGATGGAGATACAAATTCCTGCCCAATGCGGTGTGCCGCACACCTGATCGCAGCAGGAGCTCCGGTGTGCGCAAGGCGCCGGCGGCGACAACGACAATGCGCGCGCGGACGCTCACCTGGAACTCCGTGCCCATCACCGAGTCCGCGTCGCGCGCGACGGCGCGCACGCCGGTAACGCGCAATCGATCGTGTGTCAGCCGGGTTGCGCGGCAATTCGGGATGATTGAAACATCGCCGAATCGCTGCGCGTCGGCGAGAAAGGTCACGGCAGTGCCTTGCTTACCACCATGACGGCATCCAAAGACGCACGAGCCGCACTCCGTCGGATCGCAGCCCTGTGCATTGCGCGCGACGTGCTGCCATTGCCAGCCTAACGAAGAACACCCCCGGCGCAGTGCCTCGTTGTTGGCGTTGATCACACTCTCGACCGTGCCGACGTTGAGACGATCGCAGACGCTGTCCTGTGCGCGTGCGAATCGCTCGTCGCTGAAGACCGAAAGCCCGGAGATTGCGGCCCACTCATCCCGAATGGCATCGGGCAAGCGGAGCGATGTTTGCCAGTTCACCGTCGTCCCACCGCCAATGCACGATCCGGCAAGGAGTGCCATCCCGAGATCACGTGTCGAGGTCGTCGCGCGATCGAGGTACAGGCGCTGCATTCCGACGATCTCGCGTTGATCGAATTCCGGCGCCTGATCCGCTGGCCCCTGCTCGAGAATGACGACGCGCAGCCCGGCTCGCGCGAGCTCCGCGGCGACGACACCACCGCCCGCTCCCGATCCGATCACGCACGCATCGGCCTCGAGCTGAATGGGTCCGCTCACACTGCTGAGCTTCAGCGTTGCGTCGCGGGCCGGTGCGTTAGGCAACGGCAGGTATCCCATTCCATGCCAGGTCGGATTGCTGCGCCGCTCGTCCATCAGCGAGTAAAACAAAAACGAAGCGAGACGCTTCACCGCCTGAAATCCCTTCCGTGCCAGCGGCACGGCGCTCGTCGCCATCGACAGCAATACCTTTTCTCGTTCTGCGGTGCTCAGGGAACGGAACGATCGCGCTTTGCCGGCGAGCCCGAACATGAACAGCGGATGGTCGAGCGCGCGGAGGAGGAGTCGAAAATCCTGCACCTGTTCCGACGGAACAGCCGATAGCGCCTCTTCCATAGCCGCGGGGACACCTAACGAAATCGAGTCGGCGGAAAAGAGGTCATGGTCATCGCCAGCCTGTGGCTCCAGGCGCGGAAAAAAGGCCCCGCAGACCCAGAGCAGCGTCGTGCGCTCGTCAGGCGAGAGGAGCGACGGCGCAAGGGAGCGACTCAGCGGCTCATGTGTGGTGAACGTCTGCATGCCTGAATGCCTTTCTTGGCTATTCACCTCTATAGGCCGGCCCCCGAACGATCTTGCCCGGTTTGGCACCCGTCACCTTTCCGTCACTTACAACCGCCACACCGTTTACGATCACGTACCTCATCCCGACCGACAGCTGATGTGGCTTTTCGTAGGTCGCACGGTCGACGATCGTATTCGGATCGAACACCATCACATCGGCGTACATTCCTTCGCGTAGCTCGCCGCGGTCGCGAATGCTCAGGCGGTCGGCCACCGCGCTGGTCATCTTTCGTACGGCATCCTCGAGCGTCAGGATTCGCTGCTCTCTCACGAAGCGGCCGAGGATGCGCGGATACGTCCCGTACGACCGTGGGTGCGTCGAGATCTTTGCGCTGTCCGGGTCGAACGCCTCGGCATCCGTGCCGAACTTCATCCAGGGCTGGCGCACCTGCATGGCGACGTTCGAATCGGATGCGACAAAGATCACCTGACCCAGCTTGTTTTGCTCGGCGATCGTTAGGTCGATCAATGCATCCGCCCAATCCTTGTGCATGGCCTGCGCGATCTCGCTGAGTCGCTTGCCCTCGTACTTCTTGAGCGAATCCACCGTGTAGCCAACGACTTCGACTCCCTTCGGCGTCGCCGCCATGCACAGGCTCTCGAACGAGGCGTGCTCGCTCGTCATCTCGGCCTTGATCTTTGTCCGCGTCGGCGCGTCGTGCAGGCGATCGAGGAGTTTGCCGTCGGCGTGGGCCCACGGCGGAATGCACGAGGAGAGATTGTTCTGTCCCGCGACGTACGGATATTGATCGGTGGCGACGTCCTGACCCGCGGCGCGCGCCGAGTCGATCTTCGCGACGACCTGCTTTGCTTTCGGCCAGTTGCGTACACCCGCGGCCTTCAGGTGGTAGATCTCGACCGGGACGTCACCATCGTGGCCAATTTTGATTGCTTCGTCGACCGCTTCGATTAGCCGATCGCCTTCGGAACGCATGTGTGTGATGTACACGCCGCCAAGCGGCGCCATCGCCTTCGCTTCCTCGACGAGCTCCGTCGTGGACGCATAGTTCCCTGGCGGATAGATGAGCGCGCTGCCAACCCCGAAGGCGCCGTCGAGCATTGCATCGCGCACGACGCGACGCATGGTATCCAGCTCCGCCG
>DATEGN010000275.1:0-3408 GCA_035280125.1 Gemmatimonadaceae bacterium
CGAACCACGCATCACGCGCCACGCGCCACGCTCTACGCAGCAGGCTCCACTCCGTCTCGATCGCGGTCGGTTCACGGCGGTCTACTACTCGGACGATGCGAAACTTGGGGCAGCGCTGCTCGGGCGCGCGATTGCGATCGACTCGTTTCCAGGTCTGCCCCGGCCGGCGCAGCACGTCCTCATCGCGATAGCGCCTGACGCGAGGCGCTTCCGCGAGTGGGCCGGGCCGAACGCGCCCGAGTGGGGAGCCGCACTCGCATTTCCGGAGACGCGTCGCATCGTCATGCAAGGACGGAGCGCAAGCTCCGAAGCAGGGAACCCGCTCGAAGTGCTCCGACACGAGCTCGCGCACCTCGCGCTTCACGAATATCTCGGCGATCTCCCGCCGCGCTGGTTCGACGAGGGATATGCCAGCTATGCCGCGCGCGAGCTCGGTCGGAATGAAGTCCTCGCCGCGAACATTGCATTGGCACTGCGCGGCATGCCGAGCTTCAACGAGCTCGACGAGCAATTCGGTGAGGGGGCGACCAGCGCGCAGGCGGCGTATGCGCTCGCGTATCGCGCCGTCGATGACATGGCGGCGATGGATCAATCCAGAGGCCTAACACTTCTCTTCCAGAACTGGAAACAAACGGGTTCGCTGGACCTCGCCGTTCGACAGTCGTACGGCGTTACGCTCGCATCCTTCGAGCACGATTGGCAGCAGCGCACGCGTCGACGCTATGGCGCTCTCGCGCTGTTCAGTGACATCACCGTCGCCACGGTCTTCTGCCTTCTCATCGTTGCGCCGCTTTACTTGGCGCGCCGACGTCGGGATCGCCGTCGAATGGCGGCGCTCGTCGCCGCCGATGCGGCCGCCGAGGCAGCGGCGCAGCGCGATGCGCTGAGCGAATTCATCGGCGAGTCGAGCGAGGCTCAGTCTTCGGACGGTCATACCGAAGCCGCCGGACCAGATGACGGTGATGGTGGCGGGTGACCGAGGCGAGCACGTCTGGGCGCGCATTCATCGAACCTTAACGTTGAATTCACGTAACTTCGCTTCGTAACGTCGCTTGACAGCCATTTCGAGCCGGCCTACACTACGGCCCTATGGCAAATAGTGAGACCAGCACGCGTACCCGCAGTCTGATTTGGTGGGGTGCGGCAGCAGTCACTCTTCTTGCTGGCTACGCGGATCTTGCGCGCGGCGGCGAGACGATCGCTCCGCTGCTTCTCGTCGCCGGTTATTGCGTGCTCGTTCCCCTCGCCATCCTCAAATCCTGATTTTGCCGAAGTAGTGGGCGCCGGCCCACTTGATCAAAGTCGAGCAACAGTTACAAACCGCGGCGCGCGCGTCGCAGTTGATTTGAAACGTGCGCTCGAAAGGGCGAATAGCTCAGTTGGTTAGAGCACCCGCCTTACACGCGGGATGTCGGGGGTTCGAGTCCCTCTTCGCCCATGCCGTGCGGTGCTCAACGAGTGAAGACATAGAGTGGTTATGCAGTCTGGCGGTGTGAGGTTGCGGAAGGGATCATTTCTGGTCGATCGCGGGTAATTCTCGTCAACGTTTGGGAGGAGCTCCAACAGTGATGGCATCTCGACGCCGTGTGATCACCGCGGCCGGCGCAATCGCGATTACCGCGGTAAGCGCACCGCGGATCGTTCGGGCGCAAACTCGCGGTCAGCAGCCCGCCGCCGACACACCGCGCATTCTGATCGCCACCTGCCACACATCCACGGCTGCGACCAGCACGCTCGGGGTCGATGTCGCGGACGCCTTGCGCAATCGTGTGCAGCAGGAGAGTTCGATTCGTCAGCTGTACGTGCTGTCGCGCAACGACATCAACAACTACCTGACGTCGTCGGGCTACAAGGCCGATTCCGCGCTCAGCGTCTCCGATCTGAAGGAGCTGGCGAAGTTGATGCGCGCGGACGAGATCCTCGATTGCAGCGGCACGAAGACGCCTAACGGCGTCCGCGTCGACTCGCGCTTGTTGCTTGCCCGCGACGTCTCGTTGGCGCAGCCGCTTGGGTCGGTCGATGGGCGTGATGCCGGCGACGTCGCGAAGAAGATCGAGCACGAGCTCTCGGATGCGCGCAAGGCCCTTCCCGAGTATCACAAGTGCGAGAGCGCGCTCCGCGATCAGAAGTGGGCCGAAGCCGCGGCGGCTGCACGAGCCGGACTCGTGAAGGATCCGAACAGCACGCTATCGCGGCTCTGTTTGATGTCGGCGTATCAGTACGGAAAGAGCGGACCCGACTCGGTGCTCCGCGTCGCCGAAGACATCATGAAGGTCGATTCGATCAATACGTTGGCGATGCGCAACGCCGTCGATGCGTACATGGCGAAGGCAACGCCAGCCGACTCGGCGAAAGCCGTGCAGGTGATGGTTCGCCTCGGACGCCTCGATCCCACGGTACGCCAATCGCTCCTCGGCATGCTGGGCGCGATGAACAAGCCCGAGCTCGCGCTGCCGATGGTCAATGAGATGCTGCAGGACAACCCCGGCGATCCGCAGCTGCTGCGCATGCGCTTCCTGCTTCTCGCGAGCGCAAAAGACTACAAAAAGGCGCTCGCTGCCGGCGACGACTGGATGAAGGCCGATACGGCCGCGGCGACGGCGGATCTGTACACGCGTCTCATCGCGATCGCCTCGGCAGATAGCCAGCCGCAACTTGCCTCGCAGTTTGCTGCGCGCGCCGTGCAGAAGTTCAGCACGAACGCTGATCTCTACATGCTCTACGCTCAGACGCTTCGCAAATCGGGACAGCTCCAGCAATCGCTCGACGCCGCGAAACGCGCGGTGGAATTGAATCCGAAGGTCGAGAGCGGCGTGCAGTTCGTCATCGTCACGTACGGAGACCTGAAGCAGCCGGATAGCGCGATGGCCTTCGCGCGCCGAGCCGTGACGGGCGGCGCTGACAAGGCGACGGTCAGTCAATCTTTGCTGCCGATCGTCGGTGTCGCGCTGCGAGCAGCTCAAGACACGGTTGGTAAGGACGACGCGGCGAAGCGCGCCGCGTGGATGAACGTGTACCAGATTTCGAGCACGATTGACAGCATCGCACCGTCGGCGCAGCTCAAGCTCTATTCTGGTATCGCGTCGTTCCAGGTCGGACTCAACGCGCTGCAGGGCCTCAATAAGTCCCGCAGTTGCGCCGATGCTCAACTCGCGGACGACATGTGGTCCGCCTCGCAGATCGCGCTGCCGCAGGGCGCGGCCGCCGACAAGAACACGGCGGCGACGCTGATGGGAGCGATTCAGCAGTACTATCCCAACATCGCGCCGGCCAAGAAGCAGCTTTGCAAGGCCTCGAGCCGCTCAGGCAAGCATTAATTTAGATCGAACAAAAGGGCCCGCCGTCGTGCGACGGCGGGCCTTTTTTTTCGCTATTGATCCGTCCCTGGAACGTGCCCCACGTAGACCG
>DATEGN010000276.1:0-15850 GCA_035280125.1 Gemmatimonadaceae bacterium
CTTCGCAACGCGCCCAGGCGGAATCGGAACGCCGCACCGCCGCAGAATTTCCTTCGCTTGAAATTCGTGAATGTTCACACGTGCTCCGCATTCAGTGCTGTTGTGGTAATCGTCGTACCTGCTTCACCCCGCACCGCTTCCCGCCCCTTCTCCAACGCGGTAATGATCGCGCGACCGCCGGTGCGGCGCGCGAAATCCACCGCCGCGCGAATCTTCGGCGCCATGCTGCCTTCGCCGAAAGCGCCATCGCGGTCCATCTGTACCGCCTCTTCGATCGTGAGCCGCGGCAGCGCACGCTGGTGCGGCGTGCCCCAGTCGGCATAGACAGCGTCGACGTCAGTGAGAATCAGCAACAGGTCGGCGCCGAGATCGCGCGCGAGCACGGCTGCCGCCAGATCCTTATCGACTACCGCGTCGAGCCCCTCCCAACCTAGTCGAGGATCGTCATAAATGGGTGCCCCGCCACCGCCAACGGCGATCACCACGGTCCGCGCATCGAGCAGTCGGCGTATGGATGGGAGCTCGTGAATGGCGAGCGGCCGGGGACTGCCAACGACGCGTCGCAAGCGACCGTGACCATCGGGTTTCACAGCGAATCCCGCACGTTCCAACTCTTCGGCGCGATCATTCGGCAGCTCGCGGCCGATGAACTTGGTTGGATTCTGAAGCGCCTGATCATTCGGGTCCACCACGACCTGCGTGACAATCGTGGCAACCTCGCGTGGCGTGCCAGCCCGTTTCAACGCGTTGTCGATCGACTGCTGTACCATGTAGCCAATCCATCCCGCGGTGGCAGCGACGAGTACGCCGAGCGGCAATGGTGGTGCATCGTAACGAGCGATCTCGTTACGAACGAGCTCATCGCCCACCTGGGGACCATTGCCATGAACGACGCAGACATTCCACCCCGCGCTTACCAGATCCACAATCGGGCCAAGACTCGCGCGCGCATGACGGAACTGGTCGTACACATTCGATCGTTCGCCGGCCGGAGCCAGCGCGTTGCCGCCGAGCGCGATCACGGCCGTGCCCACGGATTCGTTAGGTGATTCAGACTCACTCATCGC
Source organism: Gemmatimonadaceae bacterium (assembly GCA_035280125.1). GTDB lineage: Bacteria > Gemmatimonadota > Gemmatimonadetes > Gemmatimonadales > Gemmatimonadaceae > AG2. The sequence goes on from DATEGN010000276.1 coordinate 1,068, forward strand.
GCTGCATTGCCAGCAAGCAACTTGCCCAGCTCATCGAACGCCTGGCCGAAAGCGGTCCAGTCCCCGCGACGCAGCGCTTCGCGCATCCGGGAGTACAGCACCGCCGCCCGCGCGCGGATGTCGGCTGTCGCCGACGACATCGCCGGAAGATTTGGCGGTGGCGGCGCGCCGGCGAGTTGCGCGAGCGACGTCCCCGCGCGCACGCTATCGCCCATGAGCAGACCCACGCGAGCCAGAGTCGGTGGACCTTGCGTGCGCCACAAGTACGTCGGCTGCGCGAAAACCACTGTGCTGCCAAGCGGGAGGGCCCTGATCGCCCCGCGCGCCGAAGTCGCGTCGCGAACACCGCCGGTAGTCGCGGTGTCGGCAAGGTGGAGGCGGTCGAGCACAGCCGCCCATTTGAGACCGAGATGCGGTGACTCGAACCAGACCGTACGATGATCGCCGCCACCCAATCCGATGACGATGCCGCGCACGCGATCAGAGGCGTCAACGAGCACCAGACTCACCGCCGTCACGCCGGTGCCGGGCACGACGAACACTGGAGTGACACCCGCCAACGCGCTGTCGGCACCGTCGATCGAGACGAGACGTCGCGGAACGTCGCTATCTACGCGCGTGCCGTATTCCGCGAACGCCTCCGCCTGCGCGCGCAGGCCATCGATCGCCGGAGGGACCGCCGCGCGCAGCGATGCCGGCAGTACAGACCACTTCACGAAGAGTGTCGGAAATCGCTTGATCCAGGTCTGGGCGAGTGGTCCCGCTGCCGTATCGGGCACGATGGAACAATCTCCCGTTGCGGCGTAGACGATCGCCGTGGCCGCGTGCTGGAAGTAGGTGCGTTCGTCACCAGCTGCTTGCACATGTCGGCTCAGCGGATAGGAGGACGACGCGGCGTAGAGGTCCATCGTCCAGAAGAGCGAATCACCGAGCACAATCGGGGTCACGGCGGTGCCTTGGACGAAGAACGGCATCAATGCATGGAGGCGATCGCGCACATCGCGCCGCGTGACGACCGTTGGGTGCGGACGCGGCAAATCGCTCGATGCCCATCGCAGGCGTTGGAAGCTGAGCGCGTGCGCCAGGCGAGCGCCGTCGCTTTCGATCGGCGCACCGACGATGTTCCGGAGCGAATCCGAGACGATCAGGTAACCGCGCGCACCGGGAAAGACAACCGCGTTCACGAGCTGCGTCTCGTCTTCGCCGGCGCGCGACGGCGGCGCATGCACCAAGGCGCCGTGGTCGTCGACTTCCCAGGCGAGAACGCGACTGAGCCCGAACGTCGCGCGCGTGGTGTCGCTGCCGGCGCGCGGCGGACGCTCGGGGACATCGGCGACGATGCCCGCCGGCGAGCCATGCCAACCTAACGAGCCGACGTCGGCGCGCGTCGTGAGCTCGAGCGCGCGAGAAATCGCCGGCGCGTCCCAAACCGCGACGTTGCGCGACAGCACGGCGAGACTGGAAAAAGCCGCCGTGCTATCGACGCGAGTCACGGCGTCGGTGAGAAACGCGCGACGCGAGTATGCAGCACGAGCGCTCTGATACGGCAGCTCGCGTCGCTGCGGATCCTGCTCTTCGGCGATGTGTTCGCCGATGAACGGCGCGACCTCTCGCGTGAGCAGTGCGAGGACCATGATCCCGAGGATGGCCGCGCCGGCGAGCCGGCCCTGGCCCGTCCACCCTGCCCAGACGACGACGAGCGCCGAGCCGAGCGTCGCGATCGACAGAATCAAATTACCGGGAATAAGAACCTTGTGATCGACGTATCCAAACGCACCGTCTGGTCCGCTGCCACTCGTCAGCACGGAGTACATGTCCAGCCGGAAGCTCCATGCAAGGATCAAGAGCACGACGCCGGCGAGCACCGTGAGGTGACGCCGGACGTAGCCGGAGATGTAGAGTCGTCCACGATCCCACCGTAAACTCGGCGTCAACGCATAGAGGAAGACGACGAGCGCGGTGACGATCAGGAGCGCGATCAGCGACCAGTAATAGAGCGTTTGCTCAAATGGGAGCCAGTAAACGAAGAAGCCGAGGTCCGCGTTGAAGTACGGGTCCGTCTCGTTGAATGGCACATTCGAGAACGCCGTCGTGAAGGTCGTCCAGTCGTCTTGAGGCAGGCTCAGGACGCCGCCGAGCAAGATCGCGATCACGATCACGGCGACCATCAAGTATCGCCCCGAAACGCGCTCGCGGATCTCGAGATTCGCGACTTTGCGCGGCAGATCGACCGAGACGATGGAGTAGCGCACCGCGTAGAGATTGGCGAACACGAACAATCCCGCGGCGACGCCCGACAGGAGCCGCATAACGAGCCCCGCGGCCGCGCGTGCGCGCCACAGCTCGAGCGCTCCAGCGGCCTCGTACCATTCGTAGTCGACGTAGACCTGGGCGATGGCGCGCGCCGCGAGGAGCAGAACCGCCGCGCCGACTACGGCCAGGAACACCCATCGTCGCGGAGGGGCCGCCATCAGACGCTCGTCACACGCTCACGCCCTGCGATCGCAGCCATCCTTCCATCTCACCTTGGATCGCCGCGAGCCGCTGAGGCGATGACGCCTCGTAGCGCGCGACGAGCACTGGCTGCGTATTCGACGCACGAATCAATCCCCAACCGTCGCCGAACAGCACGCGCACACCGTCTACGTCGATGACGTCGTGTTTGCTGCGGAAGTGCTCCACGGCCCGGTCCACGAGTCCAAACTTCTTCTCCTCCGGAACCTCGACACGAATCTCCGGCGTTGATACAAAGTTTGGTACGTCCGCGAGGAGCTGACGCACGGTCTTGCCCGAGTCGGACAGGATACGCAGCAGCCGTGCGGCGCCGTAGAGCGCGTCGTCGTGCCCGTAGAAGCCTTCGCTGAAGAACATGTGGCCAGACATTTCACCCGCGATCGGGGCGTGCGTCTCCTTCATCTTGTCCTTGATGAGGGAGTGTCCTGTTTTCCACATGATCGGCTTACCGCCCGCGCGTTGAATCGAGTCAGGCAGTGCTTGCGAGCACTTCACGTCGAAGATGATCGGTTGTCCCGACCCCGTGCGCGCCAACACATCCCGGGCGTACAGAATGAGAATGCGGTCGCCCCACACGATCTCGCCTGTCTCGTCGACGACGCCGATGCGGTCGGCATCACCGTCGAACGCGATGCCGACCTCGGCGCCGTCTTTTTTCACCGCGGCAATGAGATCTTCGAGGTTCTCCGGGACCGTCGGATCAGGATGGTGGTTGGGGAAAGTACCGTCGCTCTCGCAGAACAAGCCGCGTCCCGTGATGCCGAGCTTTTTGAACAGCTCGGGAGCGACGAGCGCGCCCGCGCCATTACCACAATCGTAAATCGCCTTGATCTTTCGTGAGAGCTTGCCAGTACGCCGCACGATGTCGTCGATGTAGCGGTCGACAACTGCTTCGCTACGGACTGTGCCCTTGCCACTCGGGATGTCACCTGACTGAATGATCTGGTACAGCTTCTGAATCTCCGCGCCGTGCATCGAACCTTTGCCGACGGAGATCTTGAATCCATTGTACTCCGGTGGATTGTGGGATCCGGTGATCTGAATACCCCCGGCGACGTCGAGATGATGAAGGCTCCAGTAATTCAGGGGTGTCGGCACGACACCGATGTCGATGACGTCCGCTCCCGCGTTCGTAAGGCCCTCGACCAGCGCATCGCGCAGCTCCGGTCCACTCGGCCGATTGTCGCGTCCGACGGCGATGGCGCCAACTCGTCCGCTACCATTCTTCGCGCGGACGTAAGCAGCATACGCACCACCGATCGCGCGCGCGGCCTCAGTCGTTAGGTCACGATCAACGATGCCGCGAATGTCGTACTGTCGAAAAATCCCAGCTGCGACCGCCATGCGAGTTCTCCTCGGGATGACAGCTACGACACTATCTCGGATAAACCTGCGTTGTGGTCGCAAGCTGCGGGCGCCCGGCCCAGGTGAGCCGGACGACGTAATCCGGTACGACGCCGAGCACGAGCAACAGTATTACCGTTGCGACCAAAACGAGGCGCGTCAAGCCACCCGAGCGCGCCGGAACAGCCAGGCCCTCGAGCCGTGGCCGCATGAACATGACCATGACGACGTACAGGTAGTATCCCGCCGAGACAACGGTCGTGAGCACCAACACGACGACGAGGAGCGTCTGCGGCATTGGCGACTGGAGCGCCGCCTGAATCACGTACCACTTTGCGAAGAAGCCCGCGCCCCCGAAAATCGGGAAGCCAAGCAGCGCGAGCATGAGCACAGCCATCGAGAATGCCGTCCATGGTCTGACACTCCACAAACCGGCAAGCTCGTCGAGCACGACCGTTCCCGAACCGTTGCGCGTGAGCGAGCTCACCACCGCAAAGCATCCAAAAGTGGCCAGGGTGTAGATGAGCAAATAGAAAATCATCGCCGAGGCACCTTGCGTTGTACCCGCGGCGAGCGCGACGAGTAGATAGCCAGCGTGCCCAATGCTGGAGTAGGCAAGCATGCGCTTGATGTTCTGCTGCCAGAGACCAATAGCGTTCCCAAAGATCATCGTCGCGATTGCGACGCCAACGATTGCGGGATGCCACGCGGCAAAAGCCGCGGGGAACGCCTCCAGCCAGGCGCGGAGAAAAGCGGCGAACGCCGCTGTCTTCACCGTTGCGGCCATGTACGCGGTGATTGGCGACGGCGCGCCATCATACACATCCGGGGCCCACATGTGGAACGGCACCGCCGCAACCTTGAATCCGAATCCGACGATCAAGAGCGCGATGCCAATCAGAAACAGCGGACCGTGTGCAATGCCTCCGCCGTCAGCCATCGCGCGCGCACCAATGGTCGCGAAATTGGTCGCGCCGGTCGCGCCATACACGAGCGCGATTCCATAGAGGAGAAATGCCGTCGAGAAGGCGCCGAGGAGAAAGTACTTCAGCGCGCCCTCCGCCGAGCGAATGCTCCGTCGGTTGATGCCCGCCAGCGCGTACACCGAGATCGACATCAGCTCGATGCCGAGAAACACGATCATCAGATCGCGCGCGGCGGCGAGCAGCATCATGCCTGACGAGGCAAGCAAGACGAGAACGTGGATCTCTGGTGCCGTGATCTCCTCGCGATCGTTGTCGTCCATCGCGAGCATTACCGTGAGCATCGTGCCGAGCAGAATGACGATGTCCACCATCCATCGGAAGTTGTCGACCGCGATGGGCCCAGGACCCGCCGCATATCCCCCGAGGAGGAAATACAGTACGGCGACGAGTGACAGTAACGTGACGACGATGCTCGCCCAGCCGATCGCGCGCTGATGCTTTCGGCTGTCCGGACGCCATGCGGCGGCGATGACGAGAATCATCGCACCCACCATGAGTACGAGATCCGGGATCAATGCGGCCGTCAGCTGGCGAGGCCTGGACAAATCGAGCAGCGAGGGAATCGCGACAATCATCGTGCGCCTCCCTGCCCGCTCGCGTACGACGTCGATGAACGCGATTGCACCGTCGTCACGAACCGTTCGGCGGAGCTCTGCATTCGGCGAAGCACGGGTGCCGGATATACACCGAGCCACACGATCGCCGCGACCAGCGGTGCCATGATCAACAGCTCACGCAGATTGAGATCGGCGATGTGCTCATTTTCTGGTTTGCTCAACGCGTTGAAGAGGATGCGCTGAATGGCCCAGAGGAGATAGGCGGCGGCAAAAATGACCGCCGTCGTCGCGATGAAGGTGAAGATCGGCAATGTCTTGAAAGAGCCGATGAGCACGAGAAACTCACCCACGAAACCGTTGGTCCCAGGCAAGCCGATGCTGCTCAACGAAACAAAGGTCAGTAACGCGGCGAACATCGGTACGACACGAGCAATGCCACCGTACGCGGCGATCTCACGTGAGTGCCGGCGCTCGTAGATCATGCCGATCAAAAGGAAGAGCGCTCCCGTCGAGATGCCATGATTGATCATCACCATCAGCGCCCCCTGCACACTCTGCACGGTGAGCGCGAAGATGCCGAGCATGACGAAGCCAAGGTGGCTCACCGACGAGTACGCGACGAGCTTCTTGAAGTCGGGTTGAACCATCGAAACGAGCGCACCGTACACAATGCCGATCACCGCCAGGCCGAGGATGATCGAACGCACGGTGTCGTTGAGCGCTGCCGAAGGAAACAGCGGCACCGCGATGCGCAGGAATCCGAACGTCCCGAGCTTCAACATGATGCTCGCCAGCACCACCGACCCCGCGGTTGGCGCCTCGACGTGTGCGTCGGGCAACCACGTGTGAAACGGGAACATCGGCACTTTCACCGCGAACGCCATGAAGAACGCGCCGAACAGCCAGAACGCGGCGCGTGGCGACACCACGACGTTTCGCAAGATGTAATCGTACGAGAACGTTGGGATGCCCGTTATCGGGTCCTTCGCGGCGAGTCCAATGTACACGATGGCGGCAAGCATGAGCATCGAGCCGAGCATCGTATAAATGAAAAACTTGAGACTGGCATAGATCCGCCGTTCTCCGCCCCAGATGCCGATGATGAAATACATCGGCACGAGCATGACCTCCCACATCACATAGAAGAGAAAGAGGTCGAGGCTCATGAATACGCCAAGCATGCCGGTGGTGAGTACCAGCATCAAGGCGTAAAAGCTATGCGTGCGGGTGCGGATATACGTCCAGCTGCCGAGCGACGAGAGAACCATGATAAAAGTCGTCAGCAGAATCATCATCAACGCCATGCCGTCGATGCCGATCGTGAAGCGCACACCCCACGCCGGGATCCACGCGTGATCGAAGGAGAATTGCCAGCGCGGATCACCAGGATCGAATGCCCACCACAAGCCTAACGAGACAACGAACTCGGCAAGGAACGTGAACAGCGCGATTGCCCGTGGCGCAGCGGCGACGCCGCTTGCCACTTCGTCTACCATCGCGCGCGTATCGGTTCCCGCGCGCGCCGCGGCGGATTCCGCAGCGGTGGCTTGCGAGGCGCCACCCGTCTGCCCGCCGAATGCACCCTGCAGCCAGATGACGACCGCACCGGCGAGTGGAATGGCGAGCAGCGCCGTCAGGACCCAGCGATCGTAGCCGATGGAGCTCAAGAAACCGTTCATGATCACCGAATCGTGAAGGCGCCGAGGACGAACAAAACACCAACGATCAACACCCACGCGTAGGTGCCGACTTGGCCGGACTGCAATTGCGATCCGATCCAGCCAACAAAGCGCGGTATCTTGGCGCCGAAGAAGCCGACCATGACCTTGTCGATGAGGCCCGTGTCGATACCATCCCAGAGCAACCCGCGAGACACCGCCACCGTCGGCTGTACCACAGCGTCGTCGTATATCTCATCGACGTAGTATTTGTTCGCGAGCACGCGTTCGAAGCCCTCCTCTGGCTTCGCCTCGCGTTTCGGTACGAGCTGTGCCCGCTTGAGCATTGTCCACGCGACGATAATTCCAATGATGGCGATCGCGAGTGCCACGCCGATCAACGCATACTCGAGTGTGGGATTCGTTTCGGGCACCACACCATGTGTGATTCGCAGCGTGGATTCGCCGACCACGGGCTCGAGCCATCGATCCAGGACTCCGATGCGCCCGAGCTTGATCGACTCCGGAAGATTGAGCCAGCCGCCGATGACGCTCAACACGCCGAGCACGAAGAGCGGTCCCGTCATGATCCATGGTGCCTCGCCGAGGAAATCCCGCTCGCGCTCGCCGGAGCGATTCGGGCCAAGGAACGTGTAGATGAGCATCCGCATCATGTACACGGCAGTCATGAACGCCGCCGCGAGGCCAAGCGCGTAGCACGCGTAGAGCACGATTCCGCCCGGGATACCTAACCAGTGCGCGTCGGCCAACGTCGAGCCGCGTGCGCGCAGGAAAAGCGTACCGAGGATTTCGTCCTTCGAGAAAAAGCCGGCGAAGGGAAAAATTCCCGCAATCGCGAGGGTCGCGGCGAGCATGAGCCAGAACGTCCAAGGCATATAGCGCCGCAAGCCGCCCATGTTGCGCATGTCCTGCGCGTCATCCTCGTTGTGCGTCGCGTGATAGGCGCGATGCATCGCGAAGATCACCGAACCGGAGCCGAGGAACAGCAAGGCTTTGAAAAATGCGTGCGTCACGAGATGGAACACGCCGGACACGTAGGCGCCGGCCCCGACACCAATGAACATGTAACCGAGCTGTGAGACAGTCGAATAGGCGAGGACCTTCTTGATGTCCCACTGCTTGAGCCCGATCGACGCGGCGAAGATCGCCGTCAGCGCCCCAATCACGACCACCGTTAGGCTCGCCGTGGGCGACAACGCGAAGAGGAAGTTGCTCCGCGCGATCAGATACACGCCTGCCGTCACCATCGTCGCGGCGTGGATCAGCGCCGAGACTGGTGTCGGGCCAGCCATCGCGTCCGGGAGCCAGGTGTAGAGCGGGATCTGAGCGCTCTTACCGGTGCAGCCGAGGAAGAAGAAGAGACAGATCCAGGTGACGACGTTCGGAGCGAGACTCGCTGCCTGGCCGCGTACGCCCTCGAACTCCAGGGTGCCAATGTTCGCCCAGAGCATGAACATGGCGATCAGGAAACCAAAGTCGCCAATGCGGTTCATGATAAAGGCCTTCTTGCCCGCATTGGCGTTCGCTTCGTCGAGATACCAGAAGCCGATGAGCAGATACGAACACAGCCCCACGCCTTCCCAACCGACGAACATCACCGGGTAACTCGCGCCCATGACGAGGACGAGCATGAAGGCGACAAACAGATTCAAATAGGCGAAGTAGCGCGGGTAGCCGGGATCGTCCTGCATGTACCCGACGCTAAAGATGTGGATCAGCATGCCCACGCCGGTGATGACGAGAATCATCACCATCGACAACTGATCGAGCTGAAACGCGGCGTCGATGCGGAGGTCGCCGACTGGCATCCATTCGTAGTAGCGCTGAATGAAGGGCGCATGCAGGTCGCCGCCCACGCTCCGCATCGCCATGAACATCATCACGGCCAGAGCGAAGGCGAGAACCAACATGCCCGGGCCAATGATGCTCGTTAGGGTCGCGAAGCGATGTCGCACCACAACGTGATGGTCATCGCCATGGCCGCCATCCGCCGCGACGTCATGGTCCGTATGGGACGCATGAGCGTCCTCTCTGGACGCGTGCGCATCGTGAGGATGGGCACCCGCATCTGATGGCCCCGCGTGGTAGGTGCTGAAGATCGACAGCGCGCCGTTGAGCACGAAGCCGGCCAGGGGAAACAACGGGAGCGCCCACATCCACCGGGCCGCGGTTCCGGCGAGGGGATGCGCAACGCTCGTGACATCCTGGAGAAACATCAGCCCTTCAGGAGATTGATGTTCTGAAGATTGACCGTCTGTCGGTGACGGAAGAGCGCGATGATGATGGCCAAGCCCACCGCCGCTTCCGCCGCGGCGACGGTCATGACGAAGAACACGAACACCTGACCGGTGACACCGTACACCTGGGAGAAGGCGACGAAGGTCAGGTTGACGGCATTGAGCATCAGCTCGACACACATGAACACGATGATGGCGTTGCGTCGCGTCAGCACGCCGACGACGCCGATCGTGAACAGTACCGCCGAGAAGAAGAGTGCCTCAGCCAGCATCGGTTGCCGACCTCCGTCGGCCTAAGACGACTGCACCCACGATGGCCGCGAGCAGGAGCACACTCGTGACCTCGAACGCCAACAAGTACTCATTGAACAGCGGTTGCGCGAACGGCGCGATGACGCCGGTGTACTCGATCTGCCGCGCCAGATACCCCGGCTCGATCTTCGGCTGCACATGTACGCGCGTGAGCGCGAAGATCTGTGCGAGCAGCGCGATGCCAACGGCAGCGCCGGCCAGTTTCCAGCCGCGACCCCGCGCGTCGGCGATCTCGCTCGGATGACCGAGGTTGAGCAACATGATCACGAACAGGAACACGACCATGATCGCGCCCGCATACACCAGCACCTGAATCGCGCCGATGAACTGAGCGTCGAGCATGACGAACAGCGCGGCAAGCGCGAACATCGTCGTCACGAGCCACATCGCTGCCGCGACGGGACTCTTCCGCGTGACAAAGAGAATCGCCGCGACCACGGCAACGATGCCGAAGACGTAGAAGTTGAACGTGTAGAAGAGCGGCAAGTTCTCGTGCACGCCTCACTCTCCCTTCGGATCTGCCGGGTCCCACATTTCGCAGACCGGATGTGTTTGCGCCATCAACCGCTCGAGATCGTACACGAACCCCTCGCGGCTGTATTCAGAGTTCTCGTAATGCCGTCCGACGTGAATCGCTTCTTCCGGACAGACCTCCTGGCAATACCCACAGAAGATGCATCGAAACTCATCAATCTCGAACAATAGCGGATAGCGATTCCCCTTCTCGTCTTCGCCCGGAACGAGCTTGATGCAGTTCGCCGGACACACGGTCGGGCACAAACCGCAGGCGACACACTTCGCCTTGCCGTCTTCCGTCGTGAGCATGCGGTGCGTTCCGCGCCAGCGGGGCGAAAGCGCCCACTTCTCCTCCGGATACTGCACGGTCACCTTCTCGGAGAAGAGATGCTTCAGCGTCAACGCCATGCCACTCAGCGTCGCCCGCACGTAGCTCGTCTTCTCAATCGGACGCTCGAGGACCTTCACTCCAATCGCCATCAATCGCCCGCCTCCGCGGGATGAAAGCGCGTACGATCGAGGGCTGCCTGGCGCAGCTTCTCGAGATTACGCCGGTCGAGCCGCGAATAGGCCGGACTGATGATCCGGCCGCGGTCGAGAATCAGAAACACGATGATCAGCAATACGATGTTGAGTGCGAGCAACGCGGCACCGAATACCCACGATCCGCGATAGTAGCCCGCGTAGTTGAGTCCCACGATTGCGCCCGCCATTACCACGATATAAGCGAGTACGAGCGGCAGGAGCACCTTCCAGCCGAGCGCCATCAGTTGGTCGTACCGGAATCGCGGCAGCGTCCAGCGCACCCACATGAAGATGAAGACGAAGGTCAGAATCTTCACGAAGAAGAAGACCGCCGTCACGAGTGACGCGACGAGCGAATGAGCGTAGTTGTCCCACAACGTAAACGGAATGTCCCAGCCGCCGAAGAAGAGCGTCGCCATCAGCGCGCTCGCCGTCACCATGTTCGCGTACTCGGCGATGAAGAACATCGAGAACTTCATCGCGCTGTACTCCGAGTGATAACCGGCAATGAGCTCCGACTCGGCTTCCGGCAGGTCGAACGGCAACCGGTTCGTCTCGGCGAAGGCGGAGACGAAAAAGATGAAGAACGCCACGGTGGTGCCGAAGATGTTCCAGGCGAAGGGCCACGCTCCGGAGGTTTGCTGCGCGACGATGGCGCTGAGCGAGACATTGCCCGAGAGCAGCAGCACGGGAATCGTCGCCATGCCCATGGCGATCTCGTACGAGATCATCTGCGCGCTCGAGCGCAAACCGCCGAGCAGCGCGTATTTGTTGTTCGACGACCAGCCCGCGAGCACGATGCCATACACACCTAACGACGTAATCGCCAGAATGTAGAGGAAGCCGATCGGCAACGGCGCGATCGACATGTCGATCACTCCCCAGCGTGAGTACCACGGCGCTCCAAACGGGATCACCGCCATCGTCATCAGCGCGGGAATGAACGACAGCGCCGGCGCAAGAATGAAAAGCGGTTTGTACGCCGCGCCGGGATAGGTCTCCTCTTTCATGATGTTCTTGAGACCGTCCGCCGCTGGCTGCAGGAGGCCGCCCGGCCCAACGCGGTTGGGACCGAGTCGATCTTGAATCCAGCCTGCGACCTTGCGCTCGAGCAGCGTCAGAAACGCCACGCCGACGAGATAGATCGTAAAGAGCGCCAATATCTTGACGATCGTGAAGAATAGCCACCAGCCGAAGTGCTCCGGCCCAGGCGCGATCGCGAGCGCGGGTTGCGTTGCCGCCGTCTGAAGCATCACCGGGAGGACCGAGATCATACGGATGCCTCCGCCATCGCGCCGGCGATCATCGCGCCCCTCATTCCTAACGTGTCGTACGAGATGCCGCGGAACTCGCGATGCCCCGCGGCCAGCGCCGCGAAGACGTCACTCGGAAGCGCGCCAGCGTTTGCGCCGCCTAACGCGGCGAGCAGGTCGCCGAGTACCCACCAACTTGGACGGGCGAACCCAGGCGGTGCCTTGGCTTGCGTGAAGCGCTGGACGCGCCCTCGCAGATTGGTGAAGGTGCCTTCCTCCTCGCTCATGTTGGCGATCGGCAGCACCACCGACGCGGTATGACGCGCCCAGAATGGGAGCGTCGTCCCGGCAACAATCGTTGTGCCCGCACGCGCCGCACCAGCGGCGTCTTCACCCGCCAGCTCCTCGTCCGCGACGAGCAACACGTCGCCGGCACCAAGCTGCTCGAGCGGACGGTCACTGCGTGCGAAGCCCAACAGCTCCGCGCCGCGCGTGTTGGCGGCGCGATCAGCGCGCAACGAGAGGTCCTCGACACCGAGAAGCGGTGCCTCGGGACCTCTCGTCACACGAAATGCGCCGGCACCGCCCGTCCGCTTCGCGATCTCCGACAAGAGAAACAGCGCCTCGTTCGAGAGCATCGGCGACGCGAGCACGAAGACGCGCTTGCCTTTCATGACCTTGGTCGCTTCGGCAAATGCACGATCCCAATCGCAGCCAGCAAGCGTCTGGCCCTGGCGAACCATCGGCACATCGACGCGATCGCGACGGTTCAGCCACCGATAGTTCAATCGGCCATGATCACACATGAAGTACTTGTTGACTTCCTCATTGGGCCGCGGCCGCATCCGCACGACCTGGTTGTCGCGCGTCTCGATCATGATGTTGCAGCCCTGAGAGCAATTCGGGCACACCGACGCCGCGCGATCGAGCTCCCACGCGCGCGCTTTGTTCAGCGCGTCTTTCGAGAGCAGCGCGCCGACCGGGCAAAGGTCGATGACGTTTCCGGCCCAGGGGTGCGTCATGTCCTCGCCCTCGAACTTGCCGATCACGGCGCGATCGCCGCGCTCGGACACGTTGAGGATCGGATGGTGCGCAACGTCGTCCATGAAGCGCACACACCGTGTGCAAAGAATGCAGCGATTGGCGACATAGATGACGTCGCCGCCAAAATCCTCCACCGGATTGAATCGCTTCGGCTCGCGATAGCGCCCTTCCGAGCGGCCTTCCTGATAGGTGTAATCCTGCAGCTCGCACTCGCCGGCCTGATCGCAAATCGGGCAATCGAGCGGGTGATTGATGAGCAACATCTCGAGCACGCCGGTGCGTGCCTCCAGCGCCTTTTCAGTGTGCACGCGCACAACCTGGCCTTCCGCCACCGCGGTGGCGCACGACGGCGCGAGCTTCGGCGCCTTCTCGACCTCGACGAGGCACATGCGGCACACGCCGGCGACCGGAAGGCCCGGATGATAGCAATAATGCGGGATCAATACGCCCGCTGCCTTTGCCGCCTCGAGGATCGACGTCCCCGCCGGCACCGACACCGGACGCCCTTCGATCGTTAGGTTGACCATCTGAGTCATGCTGTCATCCCGAGCGTGGTCCTGTCATTCCGAGCGAGTTCCTGTCGTTCCGAGCGAAGCGAGGAATCTGCACCTCCGCCGTCATGCTACCTGTGGCACCAGATGGTGCGTTTTCTTCTTGATCAACGACTCGAAGTCGCTCCTGAATTTCTTCAATCCTGACGTCACCGGAGTCGCGCACGAGTCGCTCAACACGCAGATCGTCTTGCCCGTCATGTTGTCGGCGATCTCGAGCAGCGTGTCCAGGTCCTCAGTCGTGCCCTCACCGGCAGCGATGCGCTCGAGAATTTTCGTCGTCCACGCGGTGCCCTCGCGACATTGAGTGCACTGCGCACAACTTTCATGGGCGAAGAAGCGCGCGGCGCGCGCGATGAACTTCACGAGATTCTGCGCGTCGTCGACGACAATCACACCGCCGGAACCGAGCATCGTGCCCTGGGCAACGAAACCCTCGTAGTCCATGAGCGATGCTTCCGCCTCGGCGACGTTCTGAATCGGTACCGAGATTCCGCCGGGAATGATTGCCTTGAACTTCCGTCCCGGCAGCGGACCGCCGCAGAGATCGTACAGGAAATCCTTGAATGGAAAGCCCATCGGCACTTCATAATTCCCGGGTCGCGCGATGTTGCCGCACACCGAGTAGAGCTTCGTGCCGGTGGACTTGGGATTGTCCGCGCGCGAAAACTTCTTATACCAGTCGCTGCCGTTGTTTAGTACATGCGGAACGGCGACGAGCGTTTCGACATTGTTGATCGTCGTTGGCTGTCCAAACACGCCGGCAACCGCGGGGAACGGCGGCTTGATGCGTGGGTTGCCACGGCGCCCCTCGAGTGAGTTCATGAGCGCCGTCTCCTCGCCGCAGATGTAGGCGCCGGCGCCACGATGAACCCAGACATTCACCGTTTTGCCCGTACCCATCGCGTTTTTTCCGAGAATGCCCGCGGCATACGCTTGGGTGAGGGCTGCTTCCATGCGCGCGATGGGTTCGGTGAATTCGCCGCGAATATAGATGTACGCCGTCTCGGCCCCGATCGCATACGCGCCGATCGCGCAACCCTCGACGAGGGCGTGCGGTGTCCAGCGCATGATCTCACGATCCTTGAACGTCCCAGGCTCGGACTCGTCGGCGTTGCAGCAGAGATAGTGCGGCTTGCCGTCGCCCGGCTTCATGAACGACCACTTCACGCCGGTCGGGAATCCAGCACCGCCGCGTCCGCGGAGGCCCGATTCCTTCACGACGTTCACGATGTCCCCGGGCGTCATGCCGAGGGCCGTCTTCA
>DATEGN010000277.1:0-3332 GCA_035280125.1 Gemmatimonadaceae bacterium
CTCCGAGACTCGGCTTGCAGTCGCGAACGGCGGCCTCACCGAATGACGCGCGGAGACTGTCAGTGAGCTCGCGTCGAACAGTGGATGCGTACGAGCTCCATTGGCCCCGCAAAAACTCCACCATGCGAAAGTCGATCCGTCCGTCTGCAGCCTTGACGCACAGCGTCACATTGCCGCGGTAATAACACTCGTATACACCAAGTGTATTACCGTCGGCTGTCATGAAGTTTTGCCGCGCAGCGATTCGTGCAACGAGACGAAAGACACTATCGCCGCTCGCCGGAGGCAAGGCGACCGGTTGTGGCGCGAGGCTCATATTGAAGAGCATCGCGTGATCACACCCGATCAGGGCAAAAGCAAAGCAAATCAGAAACGTTCGCATCGTGAGCTTGTTAATTCGGATGCAATTATACCTCCATGCGCCGCAATTTGACGGTCGCCCGGGGACCAGGTGCTGTCGATAGTCACAATCGCTGTGTTAACACGCCGAGCGTGGAGTTGACAATCCTTTAGCTCGATCGTCTCCGCGAAGGGCAAGTCAACATCCGCAACACCAGACTCACGCCGTCCGTAGGGATCTGCATGCCGGCCGACTCGGTTGACGCTCGGCTCGAGAAGCTGAAGCGCGGAGGTAGACGCGAGTGGCAGACGCGGATTCAATCCGTGCGCCGCTCCGTCAAGCGCGTGTGGCGGCGAGAGACGCTCGTGGCTGTCCTGCGCGCGGCGCTCAAGGCAGTCGCGGTCTTCGCGCTGCCGTTCCTCGTGTATGTGCGAGCGTCGGTCTACCTCTATCGTCACGGCGCGAATCCGTGGATCGCCATCCTCGTCTCGGCGATCCTCACCAGCGGTATCGTCTCCGGCTGCGTCATCCTCATCGCGCACCGCTTTCGACGACGCGCGCGCGTGCCGACCGTGGTCAAGTGGGCGGCGCTGCCAATTGTGTTCGCGTGGTGCGTCTATGCCGCGTTCTATCTCTCACGCGTCAACATCAAGTCCGACGACGTGCGGGCGTATTACAGCTCCGTGAACCCGATCCTGCGCGTCGCGCTCTCGACGATCGTGCTCGTCGATCCCGATCTCGTTGTCACGGACATGGGGCGTGTACGGGGGGACTACCGGCGCATGGGGCTCCCGGTCAACGACCGCACAAAGCATTACCGTCAGCCGGACGGTTGGGTGCACGCCGTGGATCTCCGCACGCGCGGTCGAGGGATCATCAGGAATCGCCTGGTGCAGTTCTACTTCTGGTCGATGGGATTCAGCACGCTGAGGCACGTGGGAACCGCGGATCATTTGCACGTGCAACTCGCAATGCGTGGCTAACCGACTGACGCGGTGGCGCTTGGTTGCATCGCCACCGACGCCGCGGCGATGACGAGCAGCAGCGCGACAAGGGTTGCCAAGACGGCCGGGGCGAGGAAGAAATACCGCCAAGTCAGGATGGCGATGACGACGTACGCAATTGCGAATGCCCAGAGCAGGGGCGAGAGCATTCTCCGCGCGTCAGCCGACACGCCGCCAACGGACCACGCGAAATACGCCGAGAACAGGAGCAGCGTCGTCACGAAAAAACCAAAGCCAGAGAAGAACTCCCAGTACGTCCGCTGAAAACCCTGAACGGGAAATCGCACTCCGCGCATCGCGTCGACGGCGGTATCAGCCTTCCAACTCGGATCGACGACCCGAAAGCCCAACTGGTGACCGCCTGCGAAGAGCAGCAGTACGACCGCCGACACGCGATACAAGATGACGGGCATCATAGGGGTCCTCGTGGCCTAGACCGCGATGGCTGACGCTGGGGCAGGGAGGATATTCAAGGCTCGCGACACGCAAAGCTGTTGGCTTCGTCCGTGCTGCCGCTTCCGTTGTAGACAGCGCGCTTCGGATATGCGCACAACGGGCGAGCGCGCACCACCTTGCCAGTCGAGTCCTGCTTGGTTGCGACGACCTGTTCCGGCGCGACGCCATTCTCCACCCACTTCACGATCGTCGTCAGCCACGGCGCGATTGACGGACCGTTCCCGCCGAAGCAGTGCAGGACGCCGGGCTCCATGAAGAGACGCACGTACTCGCGTGCATCGGGATTCTTCGCGACTACTTGCTCGTAGTACTTGATCGTCTCGAGCGGATTGAGCGCAGGGTCGGCCCAACCGTGCCACAGGATCAGCTTCGCTTTGCGCGCGCCGAACTTCGAGATGTTCGGATCGTCCGCGTCATACATCGCCGAGATGCGCCGCCCTTCCTTATATAGGTCGGCGCGGCTTTGCGTGTAGTCCCATGACGGATCGTTGAAGAGCACGTACCGCGCGCCCTCGATCGCGAAGTATGGCTGCAAGCTTGGATAGTGGAAGTCGCGCACGACGCCGGTGTCGGCGCCGACGATCCAGATCGCCCAGCCACCGGCGAGATTCTCACCGCCTAACGGTTGACCCGGATAGATCACCGTCCCCTCGGCGTCAGTGAGCGGCGAATAGATGGCCTCGATCGCATGCCGCTGCGCTCTGGTGACGCAGCTCGCGGCCGCCTTGTCGTTAGGGCATGACGGCAATGACGACAGCTTGAACTTGCAGTCGCGTGGATCGCCGAGCACGCCGTCTTTCACACCGTCGAGCGCGTCGCAGGCGTCGAGCACGCGGGCAGAGAGGAGGTCGAGGTTGGCCTGTGTCACGAGCGGCTTGGCGAAATATGCTGGTGTCGGATACGCGGCGCGCACGTTGCGAGCGAACGAGGCGAAGATGTTGGTGAATGGAATCGCCGGCGCGCCCGCGATGACGCCGTCGAAGTCTTCGGGATAACGCTCGACTTCCATGAGCCCCTGGCGTCCGCCATTGGAGCAGCCGTCGAAGTAGGAGTAGCGCGGCTCGTTACCATAGAATGCCTTCGCGAGCACCTTCGCGACTTCCACCGTGCGATGCACGCCGAGGAAGGCGTAGTTGATCTGCCGCTCGGGGTTGTTCAGAGCCCATTTCGCGCCGTCGCCATCTTCGGGATCATTATGGCCGGTGTTGGTGCTGACGGTGACGTAACCGTAGGTCGCGTTGCGCGCGACCTGGCGATTGATCGAGCCGGCGAATCCACCGTTGCCGCCCATGAGCAAACGCTGATTCCATCGATTCGGCAGCGTGACGACGAAGCGGAGCTCTTTGCTGACCACTCCCGTCACTCGGCAGTGCGGTGTGCGCGCGAGGTCGCCGTGCGCGAGCGAGTCGGGCGCGTCGACGACTTCGGTGAGTCTGACGTCGGGGAGACGAAGATCTCTCAGCGCGGCGCAGGCGCCGGCTTGCGCGGTGACGGGCGCGGGCTCCTGAGCGCGAATGGGCGACGCGGAGAGG
>DATEGN010000278.1:0-2391 GCA_035280125.1 Gemmatimonadaceae bacterium
ATCGATGCAGGTGTTTTCGTTTCGATGCGCCGCGGAACCGCGAGCATCTTGGGCTCGGTGAACGTGCTTGCATGGGCGAGCGCCCCAGCAACCGTCTTCGCCGACGGCTTCGGATAGCTGCAGTAGAGCAGCGGCAGGAGCAGGAAGGGCGCGAAGAGTGTTCGCGCGAGGAGTCGTCGAATGGGGCGCATGGAGCCAGTGAGTCACAAGAAGGACGATCTCGCGGCGCTAGAAGCAAAACGGCATATTCGGTCGGCCCCACGGCGTTACGGCTCTCTGGAGGTCGGCGGTGACCACTTCGAACGGCCGGACGAGTTGGCTCGCCAAAGCCACTGGTAGTCTCATCCTCCGGTTGCTCGGCTATTGCGCGGTGCTCATTGGGGCCATGCTGCTCGTGTGGCGCTTTCTGCCGCGCTCTGAGCTTATCGCGCACGAGGCGTTGCGTTGGCGTTTAGTCTGGCAGGAATCGTCGCGGCAGTGCGCTTTCGTAACACGCTCGACGACAGCAAGGATACGGTGTACATCTTTCTCGGCACCGCTATCGGATTGGCGTCCGCGGTCGACCTGCCCGTGGCGTTCGTAATCTCGGTGCTCTTCAACGCGGTGGCCCTCGCGCTATGGTACACCGGCTTCGGCCGCTCGCCGGCGCTCGAAGGACGCGTGGCTGAGCGTCGGCTTCAGCGCGCGATGGAGCAGCTGAGCCGCACGGGGACGTTCGTGGCGCGGATGGAAGAGCACGTATTCCAGGACATGTCCGCGGAGCAATTGGCTGCGGTCGCGGATCGCGCGTGGCGCCGAGCACGGCGACACAATCCCGAGGCGCCGGATCCGGAAGGACGTCGTGAGGCGCTGCTCCGCATTCGAACGACGGACGTGCGGTCGACTCGCATAACGATGGAGCCGCTGCTCGAGACGAATCTCAAAAAGTGGCGCGTCGGTGGCGTCGTGCACGAACCAGACGGCACACACGTCGTCGAGTACGCGGTGACGCTGAGGAAGAGCGTTTCCGCGGATCAGGTGCTGCAGGTGCTGCGCAAGAAGGGCGAGCCGGTTCGAACCATCGAGATTGCCTGAAACCCTTTATGATTTCGAACGATGAGACATCACATGCGCGTTTTCCTCGCTTTGCTTGCCGCTCTCGCACTGGCCACTCCCGTGGCGGGCCAGGAGCAGCAAGCCAAAAAGAAGAAGGACAAGGAACCGGCGCAACTGGAGCTCGTCCCTCACGACCCGGCGCGGATCTTTACCGCCGATGCGCCACTGACATTCACATTGACGGCGAATCTGGGCCGGCTGCGACGCGACAAGACGCAGACACCCCCATGGCGCGAGGCGACGATCGCGTACGCTGACTCGGCCGACGGGACGGTCGAGGTTCCACTCAAGGTGCGCACGCGCGGCATCTGGCGCCTCAACAACTGCGACTTCCCACCAATTCGACTCGATTTCAAAAAGTCGGACGCAAAGCATTCGGAATTCACGAAGCTCGATAAACCCAAGCTCGTTACGTACTGCAAGGACAACGACGAGTTCGAGCAGTACGTGCTGCAGGAATTCCAGCTGTACCGCGTTTACAACGTACTAACGCGCTACAGCCATCGTGTGCGGCTGGCGAAGATCAGCTACGCCGACAGCGGCAACGGGAAGGTGCAGGCGATTCGGTATGGCTTCATCGAAGAGGAGCCAACGGACCTCGCGAGCCGAGTCGGCGGGATGCTGATCAAGGGTAAGGGCGCCGGCCCGTCGGAGCTCGACATGCGATCGGCGGCGATCTTCTTTCTCTTCCAGTACATGATCGGGAACACGGACTGGTCGGTGTCCGCTCAGCATAACGTCGAGCTGGTGACGTCGGACAGCGGCGACTACGTGCCGATCGCATACGACTTCGACTTCTCGGGCGCCGTGAACACTCGTTACGCAACGACGGACGCACGGCTCCCGATCCGCCGCGTCCGCGACCGGCTATATCGAGGCTACTGCCTGCCCAACGAAGTGTACGCGCCGATCTTCGCGCTCTTCGCCGCGAAGAAGGACTCGATCTACGCGCTCTATCACGATTCGATCGGTCAGTTGCTCACGGGAGATCGCGCGAAGCAGACCCTGGAGTATTTCGACGACTTTTATAAGACAATTGGTGACAGGTCGGACGCGAAGCACGAGATAACGGATCGGTGCTTGAGAGGCTAGCGAACGGCAAACGGGGAACGGGGAATCCGGGACGAAACGCTCTGTCCCGAATCCCCCGTTCCCCGTCCCTCGTCATGGCGTTACTCTCGCCCCAGGCCAGATATTGTTCGCCCGATCGATGTCCACGAGCCGCTTCTCTGGATCGAGCTCGATCTTCGAGACCTTCTTGCCAACGAACGCGTACTCACGTGGATAGTAGCGCGT
>DATEGN010000279.1:0-2313 GCA_035280125.1 Gemmatimonadaceae bacterium
CCGCCTGACCGTTCCCCGCACTGTGCCGGTCGTGCCTTGCGCGTCGAGCCGCGGTGCCAGGAGAAGCATCAACGCGGCGACGCCCGTCGTACAGTTCATCCTACTTCGTACCTGAGCGACCATGACGACATCCCTCACGCAGTGGGGTGAAGTAGTCGCGAGTGCACCCGCGGGTGCGGGCGCTGCCCGCCTGTATCGTCGCCAGGCTCTGTCGCAGCCTGACGAACTCGTTGGGCATTACGATTTCGCCCAATTCGCACGCTGTCAACCACACGGTGGGCGTGAACGGTCACAACTGTCAGGAAAATTGGCCCCAGGCTGCGCCGCGTGTTACGATTTGCGGAACTCGTCCCAGCCCAGTCGTTCAGGAGCGATCTCGTGCGTCCGGCCACGCTCGTTCAGACAGCAGCGTTAGGCGCTGCATTCGCCGTGCTGTCCGCGTGCTTCTCGTACGCGGCGCTGCCGCCGTCTGGCCCCAAGGTGGGCCAGCGAGTGCGGGTTCGCCTCTCCGCCGGAGAAGCCGAACGCCTGGATTCAATTGTGGGAGTGAGAGACCGTGTCGTCGAAGGCGATTTGCTCGAGCAAGCGGATAGCAGCATCGCGCTCGCGGTCCCACTGCCGGTCTCCGGTTCGTCCCAAAGCAGTATCGTGAGTCAACAGACACAGCAACGGATTATCATCCCGCGCGCCGACGTGCAGGATGTGCAACTACGGCGGCTCGACAAGCTTCGGACGTCGCTTCTCGTTGGAGGAGCCGTCGCCGGAATGGCAGCCATTGCGGCCGCGAAGGGATCGTCGTTGCTCGGCGGCAGCGGCGCAACGGGCAGTCCTAACGAGAGAAGAGTCCCTCCGGGGAGTTTCCTCCTCCAATGGAGCCTGCCTGTACCTCGTCACATCCGCTGAATTTCACGTCACGCAGAACGTGGTTCGGTCGTCTACCTGGCGTGCCGCTCGTGCCAGCCTCCCTGTCCATTTGGCTCGCCGCTGGACTCGCAGTGACGCCGGGGCTCGTCGCCTGGTGGACCGGTCGTGCTGTCCTAGCGCGCGTCGACGATCCAGTTCTCCCTGAGCTCCTCTTCGAGCGACAGCGGCGACTCGGAACCTTCGCACTCGCCGGCGCGATCCTGCTCGCGCTCTTTTTCGCTGACGACGCACTCTGGGCGATTCCCCTTCTCTTTCTCGTCCTGCTCGTCAGCGCGTATCCACTGCGGCGCACACTGTTTGGCGAGCGACTGGGCGCGCTCGCGTATCTTCGCTACGCAGTTTTCTCTCGCGTCGGACACGTTGGCCTGCCGTTGCTCGCCGCATTCGCACCGGCCGTAGTGACCTCGCTGGCGATCGGCCTCGAGCCGAATGACGTCGAGCGCGCGGCGCGGATCGCACTGTTTACGGGAGTGGCCTTCGGAATAGTCATCGCGCTCTGGCAGCACTTTTATCCGCACGTGTTTCTCGCTCTCCATCGCGCCGAGCCGCTCCGCGCGAAGTCGCGCCCCGAGCTGATAGCGAGGCTCGACGCGATTCTCGACGCGGCCAGCGGGGCGCTCCGGAGACGGCCGGCGGTGTATCGCTACGGTGCCCCCGGCGCGTACGTGATGAACGCAGTCGCAATCCCATCCCTCACGTGGCCCGCGGTAGCGTTGGGCGATACGCTCCTCGCGACGCTCGACGACGACGAGATCGTCGCCGTGTTCGCGCACGAGGTTGCGCATCACGAGCAGTTCACGCGTCGGCGATTGTGGCGCGCCTGGTTTTCGGGAGTCTTCCTCGCCGTGCTGACGTCGATCCTTCCCGCACTGCTCGTGCGCGCGCTGCCGGCAGTTGCGCTGCTGTCGACGTGGGGCTTCGCGCTGGCCGTGGTCATTTCGTTAGGCAAGCGTGCCGCGAAACGACGTGACCTGGAGACGGCAGGCGACCTCCGCGCGAGCGTACTCTCGGGGAACCCGAAGGCGCTCGCGAGCGCGCTCACCAAGATTCACGTCTACAGCCGCGTGCCGCGACGCTGGCCGCATGCCGTGGAGAGCGCGGCGACGCACCCGAGCCTCGCGCGTCGCATCCAGGCGTTGCGGGAGCGGAGTGGCACGATGGAGCCGCACGTCCCCAACGTGAGCACCGTCGTGCGATCCACGTCCGGCAGTGTCGTCGCACTCGAACGCGACCGCGCCTACTGGTTCAAAGGAGTAGCCGATGACGCCCCGCTCACGCTGGATGCACTGCGCGCATCCGCGTCGAGCTACCGGGCGACGGCATATCGCGACCTCGCCGAGCTGCGAATCGCGGCAGAAGGAACGGCGCGTCTCCTCGTCGCAACGGATC
>DATEGN010000280.1:0-5854 GCA_035280125.1 Gemmatimonadaceae bacterium
TGATCGGCATTCGTCCCGTCGTTCAGCCAGGCCGGCATGCGGGCGCGCGTTCCAGCCACCGGGGCACACGTACCGCGTCCGGCGATCGTGACGAGATCGCCGTCGAGTGCGCGGGCAAGATAGGCGCCGCCGATGCGGCTCGAATTGAGCGCCGCCGACACGGTGAGCTCGGCGACCTCGCTCACGGTGAATGCGCCGCTCAACGAGCTCGCGAGCCGACGGAGTGATGCTTCTTCCTCGGCGCGTCGCCTGAGGACGATGCGAAGATGCCGATCTCGGAGCGTCAGCACGAGTACCGCAGCCGAGGCTAGGCAGCCGACGAGCACGAACGCGATCGCGAGCTCGAGCTCGCGCGATTCGTCGCTCTCGATCTGAGCCCGACGCGACTGCATCGCACGCGCGATCGCTGAGTCCACGCGCACCGTCGCCAGCAACAGGGCTTCGTAGCTCATGCCGTGCTGCACTGCCTGCCGCAGCACATCGTCTGGCGTTTTCGTTTCCGTGAGCGTGACGAACTGCCGCCAGTGATCGACTGTTTCCCGTACACCCATCACGGAGCTGCGCGCCGCCGGCCCCATCTCATGGAGCGTCGTGTTGAGCCTCGTCAGCAACGAGTCATCGCGCGTCGCCGTTCGCTGGAACTCGAACAGATGTGAACGATCGCGAGAAACCGTAAAGCGCTGCGCCAAAGCCAGCTCGCGAGCCAAACCCAGACGGAGCTCGCCGAGCAGCAACCGCCCTGGCTCACCAACGACGCGGATATCGTCCCGCAGGTAGCTCGTGCGTTGTTGCAGAACAAGCGGGGCGACGGCGAGTCCCGCGAGGGAGAGCACGACAAGTGTCAGCGGCAGCCAAGACAGATGGCGCGTTCCACTTGTTACGATGCCGATACTTTCGCGGCCGTCGCGCGACTTCCGGCTGCCCGAGTGCGCCACGTGGGCATTCGCCATGGCTTCCTCCCGTCCTGCTCTGCGGGGAGGTTGTCATCCGAGCGACTGTGCGGCACAGTGGACCAAAGACCGTGCCAATCACAGCCAACGTGCGATGTGTCATGTAGCGAAAGTCCAATGGCTGCTTCACCCGCAATGTGAAGTTTTGGGGAGTATGCCATCACTACACGCTCCGTTGTTCCCGGCCCCCCCTTCATCCGCAGTGACTCTGGCGGAGGCGCCTGTCACTCGGCTGCGCAGTCTCATGAGGGGTGTGCTCGCGTGCGAGCCATGGGAGTGCTCACCCTTAGCCGGCGAGTTGCAGCGCGCTGTGCGCGCGACCGCCGCGGAGTTGCGGGATCGTGGCAGCAAGCCTGAACAGATGGTGATTGCTCTCAAGCGCGCCACGGCACGCGGCGCGCTGCGCGCGACTACGACAAGGGAAGACGATCTCCACTATCGGATGATTCTCTGGAGCGTACGCGAGTACTTTCGCTGTGACTCGTGAGCTCCGAGCTCGCCTTTGCGTTTCCGAGAGCAGCAGCCATGATGTCGAGCACGCGCGGACGCTGCATCACGCGATGGTCCGCGGTGACGATGCTCGTCGGCGCATCGGGCGCGAGGAGATAGTCGACGATCCGTACCAGCTCGGCCACCGAGTGTGCGCCGAGCTTTGCCATCGCGCGAGCACGATGGACTTTTACGGTCTTTTCGGTCGTGCCGATGATGGCGGCGATCTGTTTGTTGAGACGGCCGGATGTCACCAGCGCGCATACTTCCGCCTCACGAGCGGTCACCGTTTCGAGGGCGCGCCACAGGACCGCGAGCTGCCGTCGGCCCGCGCGCTGCTCGGCGTCACGCTGTGTGGCGTTGTTCACCGTCGTCAACAGCACGTGATCGTCCAGCGGCTTCTCGAGCAGGTCGAAGGCGCCAAGCTTCATCGCCTTCACCGCCGCATCGAGGTCGGCGCTGCCGGTGATGAAGACCGCCGGCGTTTCGAGCCCCGCGGCGCGGGACTCGCGAAGCATCGTTATGCCGTCGAGATCGGGAATCTTGATGTCGATGACGAGGCACGCCGGTTCCATTGCGTCCTGTTCCGCGAGATAGCTCTGCGCCGCGGTAAAGGTCCGCACGCGATATCCGCCAGTGATGAGCACTCGCTGAATTGCACGACAAATGCGTTCGTCGTCGTCGACGACGACGACCAGCGGCTCAGACTCCATGGCGCCCTCCTGGGAGATGGAGAGTGCTCATCGGCGCCACCGGAGCCGAGACGACGAACGTGACGCACGTGTCCTGAACCACGAGTTGCGCATGGCCATTCAGATAGCCCACGAGTGAAGTGATCAGCATATACAACGATTGAAAACCGGAAGACGCGGGTAGGGACGGCGGCAGCCCGGTAAACCGCAGCTCGGCGCGATCGTCGAGCGATCGCGTCTCGATCACGACGCCATCACCCCCGCCGGGGTCCGACTCGTCGAGTATGAGCGAGCGGCGCAGAATGCTGAGCAGGGCAAGGCGAAGACGCAGGAAGCCGCTCGAAACCAAGGGCGATGGCGTGAGGAATCGATCGTTCAGGCGCATCCGCCAATCCGGTTCGAGATTGCGCGCCGACAGCAGGAGATCGCGCGCGATGTCGTTCAGGGGGACGGGCGTGTTCGTCGACAACGCCATCACGCGTCGCTTCGCCTGCGCGACCAACTCGACCATGTCCTTCTCCGTGCTCAGACAATCGGCGAGTGCCTCGAGCGCTGCCGAGATCTGTGGCGTCGGCGACTGCAACATCTTGACCGCGCACTGGAGATTCATGTTCAGTGACGTGAGCGGCTGACGTAGATCGTGCGACAGCTCGGAGACCACCTGAACGAGCGAGTCGTCGACTTTCGCGGTCTTGACGACGAGCTGTAGCTCGGCCTGCTCCGGTGGCGCGGCCTCATGAAGCGCTGCGTTGACGCTCAATCTCATAAACTCCTCGTTTGGTGCCTCCAGCGGGTGCGTCACACGCCTCCTGACGACAGAGTTAGGTATTGCGAAAGCATCCGCGCATGCCGTGCCGTTGCGATTGGACCAAGGACCTATTCGAGGGGGCAAGCCTCCATTGTCCGTTGAGATCGTCGGTGATGCTGGGCTCTAAGGCCAATTGAGCAATGAGTCGTCTGCGCGAGATGCTTGGAGTTCGATCACTACGGAGCGACGTGATCGAGGAGGCTCAATGAATCGATTCGTGCTCGCACGCGGTGGTGGTCAACGAATTCCACTCACCATCGTCGGCGGTCCCGAGGGGGCAGGAAAGACTACTCTACTTCGCAGACTGTTAACCCACAACGGCGGCCGTCACATTGCCGTGGTTCTCGATCACCCGAGCGCGCTCGGGCTGGACGCCTCACTGATCGCACGAGCGGATGCGAACTCGATCATTCTTCGGAATGGCTCGGGGTGCTTGTCGGTCGACGGCGACATAGGAGCATCGCTCTCCACACTGCATACGCGCTTTGCCGCCGAGCTGCCCGATCACGTCGTCGTCGAGGCGCCCCCCTCAGCGAATCCGGTGCGCACGTCGGGCTACGCCTATCTTCCTGGATTTCGGCCCGGCGGCAGCATCGTTGTCGTGAGCGCGGCCGACGTGCTCCACACGAAAGCGAACAGCCTCGAGTTCGATGGTCACTTCGACGCGCAGCTCCAGCACGCCGAGCTGCTCGTGCTGAACCAAGTGGATCGTGTGGCGTCACCGGACCGGGAAATGGCACGTCGTTGGCTGCTCCAACGAACCACTCGTGCGCGGCTCGTCGAAAGCGACCACTGCGTCCTGCCGGCGGCGATGGTCCTCGGGACCAATCTCGACCACGCGCCCGTGCACGCGATTCACGCGGAGTGGACGCCGAGCTTCGCGATCGATTCCGAATCGCGACGCTTTCGAATTGTTCAACCGCGACACGAGGACGACTATCGAGTCTGGGTTTTGACGACGCGCGAATCGGTCGAAGCGAGTGCATTTCGTGGATGGGTGAGCTCTCTGCCGGACAACATTCTTCGCGGCGACGGTGTTCTGCGCATCCGAGGTGAGCCGAGTCACCGCTTTCAGTTTCATCGCTGCGGCCTGCGCTGGTCGCTCTCGCGGGACGAGCCCTGGGGCGGCGCATCGGAGCACCTGAGCTGGGTCTCCCTCGTTGGTTTCGCCACGTCGTCGAGGGGCGAGCGGGAGATAGGAGCGGAACTCACCGTTGCCGGCCCTCCAGAATCTCGTCACTTCCGTCCGCCGCTCCGTCGGTCTAAATCATCACCTCCGGCGGGTGAGGTCTCTTGAGGGCTACGGCTCATTGGTAAGTGTCGGCATCGCGGTGAATCGCTGCAGCCTGTTTCTCAGTGGGGCGGGGAGCCGGATCCGAGCGGCGATCGATTGGGGGCTGGGGTGCTCGGGGCTACGCCTGTCATCCGTGGTCGTCGATGCGCTCGCCGGCTGAATCATGCTGTCTCGAGGCGGCACATTAAAATTTGTTCATCTTCGAGCGCGACCCCGGAAAAATACGGGTTGAGGAGACCGGGAAAACGAACTACACTCGTCAGAGACGACGCGGTCCGCTCGCTTTCGCCTTCCGCGGCCTGGTACGAGTAGGGGCGCGACTGGCGGCCACCGCATGCGACTGGTAGCCGAAGTGCAAACGCATACGAGGGCGCATTTGACTGCGTATCCCCGTCTCTTGCCGATGCAGGAAATGGCCTTCGAGCCGATTCCTGCGGCCGCTGCCGAACAACAGCGGCCGCTCGGCAACGTCGTTCGTGTCCTGGCCATGGCCGGCGCGTATTACCTTGGCGGGCGCGTCGGCTTCATTTTCCAGAGCCCCTCGGTGCCGCAGTCGGTCCTGTGGCTGCCGAACTCGATTCTGCTCGTCGCGCTCTGCGTCTCGCCCCTGCGGAGCTGGCCGCTCTTGCTCTTGGCGTCCTTCCCGGCGCACCTCCTGGTGGGATGGCAGAATCACGGCCCGCTCGTAACGCTGTCGCTCATCTTCGTCACGAATTGCGCCGATGCGGCGCTCGGCGCGACGATCTGGCGTTTTGTGTCGCCCGGTGAATGGCGGATCGAGGGTCTGAGACCGATGCTCGCCTTTCTGGTCCTTTGCGCGACCATCCCCACACTGCTGCTGTCGTTCGCCGACGCCGGAATCACCGTCGGGATGGGCTGGAGCCACGACTACTGGCTCGTCTACGAGACCCGGGCTCGAGCAAATGTCCTGACGAATGTCATCTTCGTTCCGACCGTGCTTGCGATCCTGGGTGCGGGGCGTGCGTCGGTCGCGGCCCACTGGCGCACACGCTGGCTCGAAGCAGTCATCCTCTTCGCCGGCCTTCTGTCGACCGCGGCCTTCGCCTTCTCTCGGCCGACCGAGTCGATCAGCAGCGCCGCGGTGGTGTACCTGCCCCTCGTCTTCCTCCTCTGGTCGGCCGTGCGGTTCGGCGTTGGGGTGACGGGCGGCAGCCTTCTCGGGCTGGCGTACCTAACGACGTGGATGGCGATGCACGGCGTTGGACATCTCGCCGATCACGAGCCGGCGGACATCGTTCCGGCATTGCAATTCCAGCTGTTGGCGATCGCGGTGCCGATGCTCTGCCTGTGCGCGGTGGTGCAGGATCGCGAACGTGCCTCGCGCGCGCTGAGCGCGAGTCAGCGCGCGCTTCACCAGAGCCTCGCGCAGATTCGCAACCTCGCCGGCCGTCTGCTCACGGCAACGGAAGTGGAACGTACGCGGATTGCGCGCGAGCTCCACGACGACGTCAGCCAGCAGCTCGCCGCGCTCGGGATCGGCCTCAGTGCGCTCAAGCGGCATCTACCTAACGACTCACCGGTCCGCGAGGAAGTGACCATTCTGCAGGGGCAGGCGATGCGCGCTGCCGACGATTTGCGGGCGCTGTCGCATGAGCTCCAC
>DATEGN010000281.1:0-4970 GCA_035280125.1 Gemmatimonadaceae bacterium
GCGTACACGGAATCGGACCTGGGAACAGTGCCGCGCGGACCGACGGGAGTTCCCGTGGGAACATTCGTCGAGTTTGTGCGAGGGCGGACGCGCTGATCGCTCGCGCGCGGCACTTTCTCCTCATGGTCGGCCTCGGCCTGATGGTCGGGGCCGTTTTGTACCGTTCCGCGGGCGCTCAAGCCGATACTGCGCGGGCCAAACGCGATACATCCCGCGCCAGGGCTGACACCGTTCGCAAGGACTCGATACCGATCAAGGTTCCCGCGCGACCGACACCCGATTCGATTCTGCGCGACACGTTGGCCAGGCGCGATTCGATTCGGCCGAAGCCGCCCGTCCGCGATTCGATCCAGCCACCATTCGCTCGGGCACCGATGCCCGTGCCGCTCGAGATCGGGCGCACGCTGATCTTCGATAAAGCCGCGCTCTTCGCGTCGGGAGCCGTAACGCTGCAGGACCTGCTGGATCGAATACCAGGCATTACAGGCCTGCGATCAGGCTGGATCGCATCGCCCATGTTGTCGTCGTACATGGGCGACGTTAGGCGCGTGCGCGTTTTCTTCGATGGCGTCGAATACGACGAGGTCGATGAGCGAACGCGCGGTTTGCTCGATCTCACCGAGGTGCAGCTCTGGACGCTCGAAGAGTTGCGCATCGAGTGGGGCGCGACCGAAGTGCGCGTCTACACGCGCACGTGGCGTGTCGACCGAACAACGCCGTACACGCGGGCCGACATCAGCACGGGCGATCAACAGACGAACCTCTACCGGGGCTACTTCGGAAAGCGCTTCGGCGGCGGCGAGGGCATTCAGTTTGGTGCTCAGCAGTATGGCACGACGCCGCCAGGACGTGTGAGCCCCAGCAGCGATCAGATTTCACTCCTGGGCCGTCTCGGTTGGGCGAAGCGAGGCTGGAGCTTCGATGCGTTCGCACTGCGCACGAGTCGCAATCGAGGCGAGATCGTTCCTCAGACAATCCGCGGAACGGTCGCCGTGGACAGCATTCCCGCGTTGACCGCTGTCCGCACTGATGCATATCTCCGCGCTGGCTACGGCGATCCCGAGCGCGGGCCCTGGCTTCAGGCAATCGCGAGCTCGGTTGGGTACACGATCTCGCACACATCGAACAATGGTTTCGGACTGCCGAGCTCCGATACCTCGGCAAGAGACACCACACGCTTTCGCGCGCAATACATCGCGCAGGGCGGTCTCACCTTCGGTCCGCTTCGACTCGAGGCGGCCGAGCGGTATCGGGTCGGTGATCTCAACCTGTCACCGGTGTTCGTTTGCGCGGTGTGCTCGGAGTCGATTCTCGAGCGGCGCCCAAAGAAGTCCACAATGTGGACCCCATCTGGACGCGTGGAGTTCGTCACCGGCCCACTTTCTGTTTCGGCCTTTGCCGAAGGAATGGGACCTGACTCGCTGAATCGCGCGGAAGTGACGGGGCGCCTAACGCCCCTGCCATTCTTGAGCGTCGTTGGCGCGGTGGGAACGAGCAAAGACCAACAGAGTCCCGACTCGAGCACGACGACGAATTTTCTTCGCGGCGAGGCGGCAATCAGACTTTTCGGTACGCTCTGGATGAGCGGCGGAATGCTTCGTCGCGACACCACCTTGCTTGTCGCACCCCGGGTATTCGGCCGCCCCTTCCTCGCGGTTGGAGGCATTCCTGTCACGGGGTACATGGCGAAGCTCGAGGGCACCATTTACAAGGCACTTCGCGTCGATGCATTCGGCGTACGGTGGAACGATACGACGGGCTTCTATCGCCCGCGTTATCAGGCGCGCACGGAGATCTATCTCTCGACCAACTGGCTGAGTCGCTTCCCCAGTGGGAACTTCAGCTTCCTCGCGTCGGTGTCGCAGGAGTATCGATCGCGCACGCTCTTCCCAGTGCAGTCCGACACGGCAAGCAGACTGCTTGCGATCCCGGTACCTGACTCACGGGTGTGGAACTTCCACATGGAGATCAGAATCGTGAGCGCGATCCTGACCTATCAGTTCCGCAATGTCCAGGGCGATCCGTACGAGCTCGTGCCGGGCTATCTGATGCCGCGACTGAATCAGTTCTACGGTGTGCGCTGGGAGTTCTGGAATTGACAAGGTTGTTGTCAGTCCGCATCTTAGGCGCTTGCCCATGATACGGAGCATGACCGGGTTCGGATCCGCGGAAGGTGAGGTCGGCGGGGCACTCGTTGCCGTCGAGGTGCGATCCGTCAATCATCGGTTCTTCAACCCGTCGATCAAACTCCCTTCCGAGTTCGGAAAGTTCGAAGGTGACGTTCGCGACACCCTTCGAAAGGGAGTGAGCCGCGGCCACGTGACTCTCATCGCGCGCATCGCGCGCGAGCAGGCCGAGGGCCGGATCGATGAAACGCGATTCGCCTCGTACGTGGATCAATTGCGAGAGTTGCAGCAGCGTTACGGACTGGATCCGATGCTCGATGTCGGTACGATCTTGAGGCTGCCCGACGTTCTGGGATCACGAGAGAACGGCGCCGAATTCTCCGGCAGCGCTCAAGAGCTGGTGGAGATCGTCTCGCGGGCGGTTACAGCGCTGGACGCGATGCGAGTCGCGGAAGGGGGGCGCCTCGCGGCATACGTCATGGAGCGGTTGCAACTCATCGAAGAAGCAGTCGAGCGTATCGCGACACGAGCGCCGGTGCGGCTCGTGGAGCAGAGGGAGCGGCTGCGCCAGGCGGTACAGGAGTTAGCAGGTGGCGTGGCACTGGACGACCAGCGGCTCGCTCAGGAGATCGCGATTCTCGCCGACCGACTGGACGTGAGTGAAGAAATCTCACGGTTCCGCTCACACGCGGAGGCGTTCAGGGCGGCGCTCGCAGCCCCGCCGAGCGATGGGGTTGGAAAGCGACTTGGGTTCCTGCTCCAAGAGTTGTTGCGTGAGGCGAACACGACCGGGAGCAAGGCGAACGACGCCGCCATGCTTCAGGACGTCCTGGGCATCAAGGAGGAGTTGGAGCGGATTCGGGAGCAGGTGGAGAATCTGGAGTGAATCCGTTCCCGATCATCCTTTCGTCGCCATCCGGCGGCGGAAAGACGACGATTGCCCGCGAACTGCTCCGGAAGCGCACGGACCTCGGCTACTCCGTTTCGTGTACGACTCGTTCGCCGAGGGTCGGAGAAGTCGAGGGAAGGGATTATTATTTTCTCTCGCGTGCCGAGTTCGAGCGAAGGCGCGATCACGGTGACTTCGCGGAGTCGGCGGCAGTGCACGGAAACATTTATGGGACTTTGCGCTCGGAAGTACAGCGGGTGTTGGGGGCGGGGAAACATGTAGTCATGGACATCGATGTCCAGGGAGCGCAGCAGTTCGTGCGGGCGTTTCCAGAGACGGTGACAATCTTTGTCTTACCACCGTCGGCGGAAATATTGCTGGAGCGGTTACGCCAGCGTCAAACAGAGTCGAAAGAGCAGTTGGCGAGGCGATTGCAATCGGCGCTTCTCGAGCTGCAGTCAGTCGATCTATACCAATACGTGGTCGTGAACGACGATTTGGCGAAGGTCGTGGCGCGGGTGTCGTCGATCGTCGACGCGGAAGTCGTGAGGCGGGAGCGCGTAGAGGGGCTGAGGCATCAGGTCTCTTCGCTCGTGCAACGCCTGGAGCGTGAATTACGGGGTTGATCGTTCTTTTCATCATTTAGCGAGACCAATCAATGCGCGTTTTTACTCCCAGTGACCTGGTTGGCAAGGACAAGGCGGCCAACAAGTACCTTGGCGTTCTCATCGCCGCCAAGCACGCGCGCGTGCTGAACGAGTTTCCACGCGATCGTTCGTCCACGCGCGAGAAGAAATTGACCACGCGCTCGATGGAGGAGCTGTCGACTGGCAGCATCGTCTATCGCGTCGTTCCGCGCCGCCGCGCCGAGTAGGTGCGAGGCCCCGTGCCAACGTCGGCATGGGTACAGCGTGCGCCGCCTCGAGCGCCGTTGTTGACACGTGTCGCCAGGACAGGCCTGGAGAGCTGTCGGGACGCGAATGGCGCGAATCTAGAGCGAATCCAACCGTGTGAGTCCGGCGCCCCTTGCGCGTGCCAGTTGCGACTTGACGACCGCCGGTGCGAGATCGTTGCGCCAATGACAATAGCGTTGGTTGTTCTTTCGCCATTTCGACAAAACACCACCGAGACGACAACCCAGTCGATAGGGCCGTTACGCAAAGCGGTTCGATTCGCCCACGTTCGCGCAAATTCGCGTCCAAAAAACTCTGGAGCGAATGCGACCGTTTGACGGTCGTCGCGTCCTGCTCGGCGTGACAGGTGGAATCGCGAGCTATAAATCGGCCTGGCTCGCGAGGTTGTTAGGCAAGGCTGGCGCGGAGGTGGATGTTGTTCTCACCGCAAGCGCCGAGGAGTTCATCGGGCGGGTCACGTTCGAGGCTCTCACCGGACGCGCGGTTCACACCAGCCTCTTTGATGCCGGCCGCGCGCTGGATCATATCAAGCTCGCTCGTGAAGCGAGCGCTGTGGTCATTGCACCCGCGACGGCGGATTTCATCGCGCGCGCCGCGGCCGGGCAAGCCGGCGATCTACTCTCGGCAGTCCTGCTGGCGACCAAGTCGCCGGTACTCATGGTGCCCGCGATGAACGACGCGATGTGGGCGCACCGCCAGACGTCTGACAACGTTAGGCATCTGCGCGAGGTGCTTGGCTACCAAATTCTCGAGCCCGAAGAAGGCGTGCTCGCCGCGGGAGAAGGGAGCGGCCCGGGACGCATGCCGGAGCCAGAGACGATTCTCGCACATGTGGGTCGTGTACTCGAGATGGATTCGCTGCGCGGCCGACGCGTCCTCGTCACCGCCGGTCCCACTCGTGAATCAATCGACCCCGTCCGCTTCATCTCGAATCGGAGCAGTGGCAAGATGGGAGTCGCGATCGCCGCGGCCGCCTGGCGACGCGGCGCCGAGGTGACCCTCATTGCTGGCCCCATGAGCGTGTCCGCTCCGGTCGGCATT
>DATEGN010000282.1:0-4126 GCA_035280125.1 Gemmatimonadaceae bacterium
CGCGCCGGTCCTCGCGGTCCGTCGGGTGTAATGGCGACGTCGCGTCCCGCCTCGAGCTCGCGCGCCAAGCCCACGAGCGCCCGGCTCGCGCTCCGCGACGACGATCCGCGTACCGTGCGGAAGCCTAACGACTCGGCGACCCGTGCAATGAGCTCGCCGTCGCGATGCTCGCTGATGAGCACCGAAACGCCTTCGTTGCGGTGATGGTACAGCAACGGCAACATGTCCCCGTGCCACAATGCGAAAACGATCGGCCGGCGCTCCCGCCGCAAGGCGTCGACGGTCGCATTGTTGATCAAGCGAATACTCCACGTTACGCCAAACGCCCGGACGAGCGGGACACCGAGTCGCACGATCCAGCGCAGCTTTCGCTCACGCGATTCCGCCGCGCGAGTGTCGATGTCCGTCGCCGATGCCGCGGGCGATGATCTGATCTCGCTCAACCGGTCGCTCCCACACCGACGCGCTGCGGCGATTCCGCCTTTGCCAGATCCATCGCGATCGTCGCGACGCGTCGAGCAGCTCCCGGAGTGCCGAGCAAGTCACGCACCCGCGCCAATTCTGCGATCATGCGAGAACGTGGCGCACTATCTCGATCCAGCAATGGCTCCAGTGCGTCGGCCACAGCGTTAGGCGCCAGCGCGTCCTGCACGAACTCGGGCGCCACCTGCCGCCCAGCGACAACGTTCACGAGACCGATGTTCGGAATTTTCACGAGCCGTCGCGCCGCCGCATACGTCAGCGCGTTCGTGCGATACGCGACGACGAGCGGACACCCGGCGACCGCCGCCTCGAGCGTCGTCGTTCCACTCTTGCACATCGCGGCATCGGCAGCGCACAGCACGGAGAACGACGCTGAGCGTACGATTGGATAGGGAAACGCCGATTCATCCAGCCGTACGTGCGGTGCCGCGCTCACGACGACACGCAGTCCCGGACGGCGGCGCTCGAGCTCGCGCGCCGTGGCGATGAAGGGCTCTACGTGACGGGCGATCTCCTGCGCACGGCTTCCCGGAAAGAGCGCGAGAAGCACCGAATCATCGGGCACGCCGAGCTGAGCACGTGCCTCGGCGCGCGTGGGGAGATGCTGCGCGCGATCGAGCAGTGGGTGCCCGACGAACGTCGTCGCTACGCCGTGCTCGGCCAGCAACGTTTCCTCGAACGGCAGAATTACCGCCGCGCGTGTCACCGTCTGCGCGAGTTTCGTTAGGCGACCGGCTCCCCAGGCCCACACCTGCGGCGTGATGTAATACAGCACAGGGACGCCGGCTGCCGCCGCTTCGGCAGCGAGCTTCATGTTGAAGCCAGGGTAGTCGATCAGGATCAGGAGCGCCGTGTTGCCGCTGCGAATGCGCTTTTTCAGGTCACGAAGCAACGCCCAGTGCTTTGGCACATGGCGCAGCACCTCGACGAAACCCATTACCGCAAGCTGCTCGACGTGTTCTATGAGATCGACGCCCGCATCACGCATCGCGTCGCCGCCGATGCCCACAAGCCGGTACGGAGCGTTGCGGGCGCGGAGCTCTTTGGCGACGCCAGCCGCATGCAGGTCGCCAGAGTCCTCGCCGGCGACAATCAGAACGTCACGCACCGGCGGCGACTTGAGTGCCGGCGGCGAGCGACGGCAGCGTCCGTTCGATTTCGCTCACGATCGTGAGCGCGACCGCTAACGCTTCTCGACCATCCTCCCCACTCACCGTGACCGGCGTTGCTCCGCCCACCGCCTCGAGAAAGCTCTCGAACTCCAGGCGAAGGGGCTCGCCTTCGGGTGCGGTCAGAGGTACTCGCTCGACGAATGCCTCGATGGCCTGCGCACCCTTTGCAAGCTCCGCGAAATCGACGTCGCGACGCAGGCGGAAGAACTCTCCTTCGCCTGCGGCGAGATCGAGCGACAGATAGCCACTCTCCTGGAAGATTCGAACTTTGCGCATTCGCTCACGGCTCACCCGGCTCGCCGTAATGTTCGCAACCGCCCCGTCGTCGAATCGCAGTCGCGCGTTCGCGATGTCGACAAACGGTGTCAGTACCTGAACGCCCACCGCCGACACGTCACGAACGTGGCTGCCAACGAGCGTGCGCACCAGGTCGATGTCATGGATCATGAGATCGAGCACGACGGCAACGTCCGCGCCTCGCGGATTGAACGGGGCCAAGCGGTCGCTCTCGATGAAACGCGCCTTTTCGACGTACGGCAGTGCGGCGCGTATCGCGCGATTGAATCGCTCCACGTGGCCGGTCTGGATCAATGCCCCCGTTCGCGCCGCGATTGCCAGGAGCTCGTCCGCTTCGGCCAGGGTTGCGGCGATTGGCTTCTCTATGAGTAAATGCTTACCGCGGTCAAGAGCGGCCTTCGCGACATCGTAATGCGCGGGCGTTGGCACGACCACCGTGGCGACGTCCACGACGTCGAGTAGCTCTTCGAGCTGCTCGTACGCTCGAACCCCGAGTTCCTTGGAAACAGCAGCTGCGCGATCGGCACGCGCTTCGTAGAAACCGACCAGCCGCGCGCCGGGTACGTCGCGCAGGATGCGAACATGATGATACCCGAGGGCACCGGCTCCGATCACCCCGACGCGCACGTCTTGTCGTTTTGCCATGGGGTCAGATCACCAATCCGCGGTCGCTTCGATCGAGGAAGCTCAGGAACTCTTCGACTTCGGGAAATCGCTGGAGCTCCTCCTCGGCGCGCTCGCGAGCTTGCGAGAGATTCAGGTCGGAGTTGAAGAACAGTCGATACGCTCGCTTGAGCTCTCGTTGCACATCCTCGGAGATGCCGTTGCGCTGCAGACCCACCTTGTTCAAGCCATAAAGCCGGATCGGGTTCCCGTTGGCCTTCACGTACGGCGGCACGTCTTTCGACACGCGCGAGCAGCCACCTGTAAAACTGAAGCGTCCAATCTGCACGAATTGATGTACTGCGGACTGGCCGGAGACAATCGCCTTGTCGTCGATGCTCACGTGTCCGGCGAGCTGCACGTTGTTGCCGAGAATGACGCCATCGCCGATGTGGCAATCGTGCGCGAGGTGGACGTACGACATGATGAAGCAGCCCTTTCCGACCGTGGTCTTGAAGGACTGTGCGGTGCCACGGTTGATCGTCGAGTATTCACGAATGGTGGTGCCTTCGCCAATCTCGACCGTCGTGTGTTCACCCTTGTACTTGAGATCTTGGGGGTCACCACCGAGGATCGTGCCCGATCCAACACGGACGTTCGCCGAAAGAATGACGTTCCGCTCGAGCGTCGTGCGCGCGCCGATCACGCATTCGTCGCCGACGACACAGCCCTCACCGATGATCGCGTACGGTCCGACTTCGACACCGCTCCCGAGCTGGGCGTCCTTCGAGACGATCGCCGTCGAGTGAATACGCGCGCTCATCGGTCGCGGACGATCGCGCCCATCTCCGCCTCGGCAACCACTTCGCCGTCCACCTTGGCCACGCCCTGCATCTTGCACATCGAGCCGCGCACCTGAAGCACGTCGAGCTCGCAGCGCAACTGGTCGCCCGGCTTCACCGGGCGGCGGAACTTCACGTTGTTGAGCGACGTGAAGTACACCACCTTGCTCTGCGGATCGGGAATCGCGCCTAACAACAACATGCCACCAACCTGCGCCATCGCCTCGATGATCAGCACCCCCGGCATGATCGGGTGCCCGGGAAAGTGTCCCTGAAAAAACGGCTCGTTGATCGTGACGTTCTTGACACCGACGACTCGCTTGCCGGCATCCAACTCTAAGATGCGGTCCACGAGCAAGAAAGGGTACCGGTGCGGAAGCACCTTCATGATGTCTTCGACTTCCATGATCTGACTCGTTTCGGTCGTCGTTAGGTCCTTCATCGTCTCTGTCTCCGCCTCACCGGCGCGCGCCGCGTCCTTCATGGCTCGAACGAGCAGCACTGTTCCTCGATGACTCGGCTTCGTCGTCTGCACGCGCGCGCGCACCCGAGCCCCAGCCAGAGCCAGATCGCCCACACAATCCATCGCCTTGTGTCGTACGAACTCGTCAGGCCATCGGAGCTCGTTATCGACGACGCCATCCTCGCCAACCACTACCGCGTTCTGCGTCGACGCACCACGAATCAATCCCTTCGCCCGCAGCGCGTCCACCTCGTGCGTGAAGCCGA
>DATEGN010000283.1:0-8276 GCA_035280125.1 Gemmatimonadaceae bacterium
AGGCGACAGGAGCCCCTCCGTGCGCGAGTCCGCCGCCTGGGCCCTTGCCGAGACCGAGGACGATGACACGGCGCCGGCAATAACGGCGGCTTTCGGGCGGGAGACGAATGCCCAGGTGAAGTTGGCCGAGCTGCGAGCACTCACCTTCCTGCACACTGATGATGAGAGTGTGATCAAGGAGGCGCTCACCTCGAAAGACGCGGACCTGCGCTCGCGTGCAGTGCGGATGCTCGCAGGCTCGGGGGGCGCGTGGCCCGAGCCGCGCCCGCGTCCACGGCCGCGTCCCATGCCCTGATTGATGGTTGATGCGCACCGGGCTTTCGCCCGGTGCTCGAAGTTGCCCATAAGTGCTGAATATTCAGCAGTACTTCATTGGAGGAGACGATGATGCGTTCGAGTTTGCTCATCATGAGCGTTTTCGTGACTATTGGTTCGTCGAGGGTTTCGCCGAGTGTCGCGGCGGCGACCATGCACCATCACACGCCGGACGTTCGCGAGCTGTTGGCGAGCGCACGCGGCGTCGCGCCTTCGATCTGCATGCTCGCCGGCGACGGCGTCGCCTCGACCGGGCGCTGGGGCGGCGGCAGCTACTGGGACGCGCCAGCGATGTCGATTGGCGCGGAAGTCCGCATGCGCATCCGCGAGATGATGCGGGCACGACTCAACCCCGAGGATGAGCGGTCGCTGCTCGATGCGCTGGGCGCCGATGATGCCTGCGTTCGTCATCTTGCGGCGATGATCCTCGGTCGGAGCGAGAACAAGGCGTTCATCGCGCCGCTGAGCGATCGAACGACATCGTCCTCAGCAGGTGAACGTCAGTCGGCGGCGATCGCCCTCGGCCTGTTGGGCGCCAAGAACGGCGTTGAGCCGTTGCTCAGAGTGTTGCGAGATCCGTCGCCAGACGTGCGCGCCGATGGCGCATGGGCGTTAGGCCGGATCGGCGACAAGAGCGCGGCCCGCACTGTGGCAACGCTGCTGCGCGATCAGTACCCGGACGTTCGCGCGGCATCGGTTGTGGCGCTCGGGCGGATGGAGGCAAAGGACAACGTGGATGAGTTGCTGCGCGTGCTGCGCGACGACTCGAGCCCGGAAGTGCGGCGCGTCGCGGCGTGGGCGTTGGGTCAGCTCGAAGCACGGGCGTCGACTGGCGGGCTTTCGTCGGCACTGCGCTCGGATCGGAGCAGTGAAGTGCGTGAAATGGCGGCGTGGGCGTTGGGCCAGATGAACTCCCGCGAAGCCGTCGACGGCCTAACGAATGCCCTCAAGACCGACGACAGTGCCGAGGTTCGCGAAACCGCGGCTTGGGCGCTCGGCCAGATGAACGTCCGCAACAGCGCCGATGCGCTTGCGGATGCGCTTGCGCATGATCGCGAGAGCGAAGTACGAGCCACGGCGGCATGGGGGCTCGGTCAGGTTCACTCCGACCGCGCACCGGCAGCACTCGTTTCGGCGCTGAGAGACAGCGACGACGATGTGCGCCTCAAGGCAGCGTGGGCGCTGAGCCAGATCGGCGACCCAACGTCGATTCCCGCGGTCACTGACGCGCTGAAGCAGGACCAGCCAGAACGCGTTCGACAAGCGTTGGTGCGTGCACTGCTCGAATCAGGAGAGCATAACGACGAAGCGCTCAGCGGCTTGCTCCAGTCGAAGGACGACAAGACGCGCGAGATGGCGGTGCGTGCGCTCGCTGGGCGAAAAGGTCCGTGGCCGTGGCCCTGGCCGTGGCCGAGACCAAGACCGATGCCGTGATGGGTAGTGGGTGGCGGGTAGAGAGTTGAGAGTCGAGAGCAGAAAGTAGAGAGTGGAGAGTGGAGAGTCGAACGTCACTCTCTCTACTCTCTGCTCTCTACCCGCCACCCGCCACCCATTACCCACTACCCGCTACCCACTACCCGCTACCCACCACTGATTGACTGCGCCCGCTCCTGATACGATCATCCCTCAGACCCCGACTGAGGAGCGGCGAGCGAGTGGCCACCGACGTCAGCAATCCGCGGTACTATCACAAAGTCGTTGACTGCCAATGGGCCTGTCCGGCGCACACGAACGTGCCCGAGTACATCAGGCTCATTGCGCAGGGACGATATACCGAGTCGTACCTCCTCAATCGCGCGTCAAACGTCTTTCCGGGCATTCTTGGACGAACGTGTGACCGCCCCTGTGAGCCCGCATGCCGTCGCGGGCGGGTGGACGGCAAACCGGTAGCGATCTGCCGTTTGAAGCGAGTCGCCGCTGATCTGCGCGACGACATCCAGGAGTACCTTCCACCGATTCCATCGCAGAAGAATGGCAAGCGCGTCGCGCTGATTGGGGCCGGCCCCGCGTCGCTCACCGTGGCGAACGATCTCATGCCGCTTGGTTATGAGGTCGTGCTCTACGAGAAGCACAAGCGCGCGGGCGGCCTGATGCGCGTGAACATTCCGTCGTTCCGATTGCCGGCCGAAGTCCTCGATGAGGAAACGCGGGTTATTCTCGACATGGGCGTCGACGTTCGATACGGGACGACAGTGACGAGCATGCGTGCGCTGCTCGATGAAGGTTACGACGCCGTGTTCGTGGGGAGCGGCGCGCCGAAAGGGAAGGAGCTCGAGATTCCCGGCCGTCACGACACAGACCAGATCTTCATCGGCATCGAGTGGTTGGCGAACGTGCATTTCGGCCACCTCGATCGCATTGGTGAGCGTGTGCTCATCGTTGGCGTCGGGAACACGGCGATGGACTGCTGCCGCACGTCGCGGCGCCTCGGCGGCAGAGACATCAAAGTCATTGCGCGGCGCTCTCGACCGTATTTCAAAGCATCGCCGTGGGAACTGGAGGACGCGGAAGAAGAGGGCGTCGAGATCGTCGAGAATCACGCGCCGAAGCGATTCGTCGTCGAGAAGGGGAAGCTCGTGGGCATGGAGCTCGATCGCCTGCGATGGTTCGAGCAGAACGGGAAGCAAAGGAGCGAAGTCGTCGAAACGGTCGTACTTCCATGCGATTCGGTGATCCTCGCGATTGGTCAGGAGAACGCGTTTCCCTGGATCGAACGCGATCTCGGTCTCGATTTCGACGAGAACAACATGCCGGTTGTAGACAAAAAGACTTTTGCGAGCACCCGGCGCGGCGTCTTTTTCGGCGGTGATGCCGCATGGGGACCCGAGAACATCATCTGGGCAGTGGAGCACGGTCACCAGGCGGCGATCTCGATTCACAATCACTGTATGGGGATTCCGCTCAGTGAGCGGCCGGCCTACGGCATGAATCTCGTGAGCGCGAAGGTCGGGATGCACGCGTGGAGCTACAGCAACGATTACAGCTCCGCGGTGCGGTCGAAGATGACGCACGAAGAGCTCACGAAACGTTTCTCGAAGTTGTCGGTCGAAGTCGAGCTGGGGTTCACGCCGGAGCAAACCGCGACCGAAGTGCAACGGTGTCTCAATTGCGATATCGAGACGCACTTCACGTCGAACTTGTGCATCGAGTGCGATGCGTGCGTCGACGTGTGCCCGGTGAGCTGCCTAACGATCGCGCCGGGCGGGAGCGAGCCTGACCTGCGAACGCGGCTTTCCGCGCCGGCAACGAATCTCACGCAGGAACTGTACGTTTCAGACGCGCTGCCGCAGACGCGGCGCGTGATGGTGAAGGACGAAGACGTCTGTCTCCATTGCGGTCTTTGCGCCGAGCGTTGTCCAACCGCCGCATGGGACATGAGACGGTTTGATCTGCTGGTGCCGTACGCAGGACGGCAGTTGCCGATTCTGTCGCCGGCGGCGCAAGATACGAGAAGGCCGGTCTCGGCGGCCTGAACTCACATGATCAACGATTTCGCTTTCAAGATCGCGACGGTCAACGGCACTGGCTCTGCCAGCGCGAATGGCTTGCTCATGCAGGCCATC
Organism: Gemmatimonadaceae bacterium; assembly: GCA_035280125.1. GTDB lineage: Bacteria > Gemmatimonadota > Gemmatimonadetes > Gemmatimonadales > Gemmatimonadaceae > AG2. The sequence continues at coordinate 3,879 of DATEGN010000283.1, forward strand.
TACCGCATGGGCATTCCGGTCTCGGGAAAAAACGTCTTCCCGTCGAACATTCAGGGGCTGCCAACGTGGTACGAGATCCGGGTGAGCAAGGACGGCTACACGGCTCGTCCGGCGCACGTCGATCTCGTGGTTGCGCTCAATCCGGCGACGTACGCGAAAGACGTTGCCGTCGTTAGGCGCGGGGGCTGGCTCCTGTACGATTCGTCGTGGCCGCTCGACCGCGCGCTCGCGCGCGAGGACATCACGATCCTCGGCGTCCCGTTCGGACAACTCTGCGTCGAGGCGTTCGCCGGGGATCGCGAGCGCACGCTGATGCGCAACATCGCGTATACCGGCGCGCTGGTCGCGCTCCTCGACATCGACATGGATATCGTCAGCGAGATGGTTCGGGAGCAGTTCGCAAAAAAACGATCGCTGCTCGACTCGAACTTCCGTGCCCTCCATCTCGGCTACGACTACACCAAGAAGCATTATCCCTGCCCATTGCCGATTCGTCTCGAGCGCATGAATGCCACGCGTGATCAGGTGCTCATGGACGGCAACACGGCTGCGGCGTTAGGCTGCTTGTACGCCGGCGCGACGGTTGGCGCCTGGTATCCGATTACGCCGGCCACGTCGCTGATGGAGGCCTTCAGCGGGTTCTGCAAACGCTATCGCGTCGATCCCGAGACGAAGCGCAACAACTACTGCATTCTCCAGGCGGAAGATGAGCTCGCGGCGGCGGGCATCACCATCGGTGCCGGCTGGGCGGGCGCACGCGCGTTCACCTCGACCGCCGGACCGGGCATCTCGCTGATGAGCGAGTTCATAGGACTCGCCTACTACACCGAGATTCCGGGTGTCTTCTTCGACATCCAGCGCACCGGCCCATCGACCGGTATGCCGACGCGAACGCAACAGGCCGATCTCCTTTCCATAGCATACCTCTCGCACGGCGACACGAAGCATATTGCGCTCTTTCCGTCCAGTCCGGCCGAATGCTTCAGCATGTCGGTCACGGCGTTCGACCTCACCGAGCGATTCCAAACGCCCGTGTTCGTCGTCTCCGACCTCGACATCGGGATGAACGACTGGATGGTTCCGCGCCTAACGTGGGACGATCGGTATCGACCCGATCGGGGCAAGGTGCTTGGCGCCGAGGAGCTCGAGGGCATCAAGCGCTTTTCACGCTATCTCGACGTCGATGGTGACGGAATCGCCGCGCGAACGCTGCCCGGCGTACACCCGAAGGGCGCGTACTTCGTGCGCGGCTCTGGGCACGACAAGCATGCGGCGTATACCGAGGATGCCGACGAATATCGCGAAGTGGTCGATCGGCTCGCGAGGAAGATGAAGACAGCGGAGGAAGCGGTTCCCGCGCCCGAGTTCCATCAGAATGGCACGAGTAGCTCGGTTGGTGTCATCGCACTCGGTGGTACGCACGCGGCACTGCTCGAGGCGCGAGACAAACTCGCGGCCAACGGCATCGCCGTTGACTACATGCGCATCAAAGCATTCCCGTTCGGAGAGGAGGTACGCCGTTTCCTCGATACGCACGAGACAATTTTTGTCGTCGAGCAGAATCGCGACGCGCAGCTGCGATCGTTGCTTGCCATCGAGACGGGTTTGGCGCGTGATCGCATGACGCCGGTCCTCGACTACGGCGGCCTCCCGCTGACCGCCGATTTCGTCACTTCTCAAGTGGCGCGCCACCTGGAGGCACACGTCGCATGACGTCGATTCAGAAGCCACCTGTTAGGCACCCCTCTCTCCAGGTCAACGCGCTCGGCCTCACCAGGCGCGACTACGAAGGCGCGATGTCGACGCTGTGCGCGGGGTGCGGACATGATTCCGTCACGGCGGCGATGGTGCAGGCCTTTTACGAGCTCGACATCCCGCCGCATCGCGCGGCAAAGATGAGCGGCATCGGCTGTTCCTCGAAGACGACAGCGTACTTCATGCGTCAGTCGCATGGCTTCAACTCCGTCCATGGACGGATGCCCTCCGTCGCGAGCGGCGCCAACGCCGCCAATCGTGACTTGATCTACATCGGCGTCTCGGGCGACGGCGATTCTCTTTCGATCGGCCTCGGTCAGCTCTGCCACGCCATTCGTCGCAACGTAGACATGTTGTATGTCCTCGAGAACAACGGCGTCTACGGTCTCACGAAAGGACAATTCTCCGCCTCGGCGGACGTTGGTTCCAAGTCGAAGCGCGGAGAGCCGAACAATCAAAAACCAATTGATCCCGTATTACTCGCGCTGAGCCTTGGCGCAACGTTCGTCGCACGCGGATTCTCGGGTGACAAAACGCGCCTGGTGCCAATGCTCAAGGCCGGTTTGCGTCACAAGGGATTCGCGCTCATCGACGTCCTGTCGCCATGTGTGAGCTTCAACGACCACGAGGGGTCCACAAAAAGCTACCGCTTCACGCGCGAGAATTATCACGAGCTGGCGCCGGTGGATTTCGTGCCGCTCCAGCGTGAGATCACAGCCGCGACCGAGCAGGGCGCGAGTGTGTCGGTCACGATGCACGACGGGAGCATCGTGCGCTTCCGTGAGGTCTCGAGCGACTACGATCCAACCGATCGAGACGCTGCCTACGCGCACGTCCGTGCGCGCCAGGACAAGGGTGAGATCGTGACGGGCCTGCTCTACATCGACGAAGGCTCTGCCGACATGCACGATGTCGCGAACACCGTCGCGCAACCGCTCGTCGATGTGCCGTTCGAAGAGTTATGCCCGGGGCGAGAGGCGCTCGAGAAGCTGATGGACGAGTATCGGTGACGCCTCCGCTCTAGTCTCTGGCCTGACTTCCCGGCCAATCGCGGGCAATGATTCGACAGCGCGTGCGCTGCCCATGCAGGCCGAGTGGAACGAGGCACTCGTAGCGCGCCGAGTGGTCACCGATCGCCTCGGCGTGAATCATGAGTGTGTGCTCATCGACGTGAGATGCGTCGCGGAGACGTAACAGTCCGTGCGGGTTGCCGAAGTTGCGTTCGTCCGCGACGCACGCAGAGTGCGTCAGCACATGCGCCGGTACGCGGCCCGTGAGCGAGTGCATCACGGCCGTGCTCGGATCCGCATCGGTGCCATCGATGGCGACACTCAAGCAGACCTTGTCTGCGCTGTCACCGATGACCTCGTCGATGAGCGCGCGAAAGGCGATCGTCGCGTCGGCGTCGCTCATCGCGCCCGCGGGCGACACCATGGGGGCGACCATCGGAGAACGGGTCGCACACGCCACTGCTGCCGCGAGGACGATCAATGGCGTCCGGGTAGCCAATCGGAACGCGAAACGAGTCATGCCGAATCCTCCAATGTCAAAATCGGCGCCGCGGGCGGACCGATCGTGGGTGAAGGACGACTCTCGAGCTCATATGGTGACGGTGGTCACGGGGCGAGTTTTTACGGGAAGCGCTCACCGATGCGGACGTTACGCCCCAGAGCGCACGTCGTCCCCAGAGTGCCTATGCCGCGACGCCAAAGAATTGAATGTCCGCACGAGCGCCGCCCTGGGATGGCGGTCTGCTTACACTGTCTCCACGCCGAGCGGCTCGCCGCTCGCGATCGCCGCCAGCGAATCATCGTACGCTTTGTCGCATGGACGCTGAGCATCGCCGTGGTCGCCGTGGTTGGCGCGGCGGGAGTGAGCGCTGCGAGCAAGCGCGCAACAACGCCGAGTGCACCGCGCGTAGCAACACGACGCCAAGCTCAAACGCCAGCAGCCGCTACAACCCCAGACTCAATGCCGGTCATGGTGGCAGCGACGATTCAGCTGCAGGGTGCGCCCGCGGCAGCATCGGTCACAGTGGCGGATTCGACTGCACACGCGACGACGACGGCGACCGCAACGACGACGACAACACCGCCGTCGACCACGACCACGACAGCGCCTGCAGCCCCGACAGCACCCGCGGTCGCTTCGCCGGCGCCCGTCGTACGCGCCGATTCAACGCCCGCACCGTCACCGGTGATCGGGCCGATCATTCCGCAAGGGCGGACTGATCTGCAGGACAGCCTGTACGCGGTTCGTCGCGGCGACACCGTCGTCGTGAACTTCGACACGGGTCCAGCCCGCACGCGTCGCGCCGACAAATTCGAGCTTGTCGTTAGGCAAACACTGCATAGTGTCTTCGGGGCCGTCGCGGATACGCTCCTTACTGCCGTGCCCGAAGGAAAGCTCGTTCCCGTCAGCGAGCTCGTGACGACGCTTCCCAAGCGCGGCATTCATCTTCAGGGTCCCCATGCCCCGCATGTGGCGCTCTGGCCACAAACGAAGCCCGGGCGCAATGGCCCACTCGTCTTCGCATACAAAGCCGTGGTGGAGCGCTAAGCAATTCCGCTCTGGCGCGCAGCGCTCGCCGGCTGCATGATGAGCGTCCGATGCGCACCTCGCCAGACATACTCGAAAAAGCCG
>DATEGN010000284.1:0-13342 GCA_035280125.1 Gemmatimonadaceae bacterium
GCCATCGCTGAAATCGAACTTCGGCAGTGTGCGCGGCGGCAGAATCGTCGTGACGAGTTGATTGACGACGTTGATCGCAACGTCGCTCGCGACAAAGAGTGTCAGAAGGAGTGCCGCGATGGCCGCAAGCGAGGCCGTGGGTGCTGACCCGCGCCATGCCATCCCCATCAACGCCGTCGTTGCGGCGACGATAGCGGCAGCGTAGACGAAAGCGGGATGATGCAGAACCCAGCGGTGGCCACGCTCAACCAGCGCCGGCCGGTATCCGACCGCGCGCTCGAGGTCGGCGCGTCCCGCATCGATCAGGAAGTATCCGACGTGCGCCCGGCGCGCGTCATGGGCGCCATTTCCATGTGCCGAGCGCGCGAGGTCGATCGCGGTACGCGCGACCGACGATTCATCGCGTTGCGTGCGCTTCGCGATTCGTTCCACGACGTGGCGATATTCGTCACGGGTGGCGAAGGTCATTCGCGGGTAGACGGCGCACGGATCCTGGCGCAGCACGGCTTCGACGACGCTTAGGCGCTCGACGATGGCGCGCCAGTCCATGCGGGCAATGGCGCGCAGGCTCGTTATGCTGTTCGCCATGATGATCTGCGTCGTCGCCTGCCGTTGCGCGGTCCACGCGTCGGCCTCCTCAGCGCTCGGGCCCTCCTCGCCGATCCACTGTTCGAGCCAGACGAGCGGTGGAAAGTCGCCCCGCGCCCGCCGAAGCAGCTGGAGAAAGCGCGATACGAAGAATGGCGTGAGCGCGGGTGGTGACGTTACGAACTCGTTCAACGCCGCGCCGAGGGCGCGCTTGCCCCGATCGCTCGCGGCTTGCAGCCGCTGCGCCCACCTATCCGCCGTCTCGATCTCATCCAGCCGCTGCACGCTGCGCAACGCAACTCGGCGAATGCTCTCGATGAGCGCGAGTCGTGACATTGCCGGAATAGCCCAGAGCTCACCGATCGAGAGCGGTACGACGCGCTGAAACGCGGTCAAGGCAAGATCGATGTTCTCCTCATCGAGGCGTGCCTCCGTGTGCGACACGAGCGTGATCGCCAACTCGTAGACGCGCGGGTAGCCGGCGAGCGGGCCGCTCGCGAGCTCCGGAAGCTCCCGGTAGTAGCCACGTGGAAGACTTTCATGGACCTCGAGGATGTGCTCGCGCACCACATGGATGTTGTCGAGCAGCCACTCGCCCGCTGGCCCGATATCGACCACGTCGATGCGCTCGCGCGTGACGGCGGCGAGGCGGGCGTGGGCGTCCTCGAGGATACGACGTGTCTCGGTGAGTCGAGTGAGCAGCCGCGCGCGACGACGCCGCGCAGTCGTTAGGCGCTCGCCTCGCGCGACCGCCGCGATCCGCTCGGCGAGTTGCTCGGCGCCCAGCAGTTGGCCGCGGATCGGACCGGGAACCAGTGCATCAACGGGACCGCCAGCCGGCGACTCCGCCACGAGCGGCAAGACGGACGCCCGCCTAGATTTCATCGCTCCGTCATCTTCGTGCGTCCGTCACTTACTCGAGGGAATGACCGCTCTTTCCATCAGGCGCGAGGGTGTTGAGGTGAGGGGCCCACATGGCGCATACACCGTAGCCGAGCGGATGCTCGGCAATCTGGCCCTGACTCCGCAACAGTCCGGCCAGCTTCGAGCGATCGATCACAAATATCAGCAGGCACTCTTCACAATGCTGAACGGTGCCCAACGCGCACCGACCATCACCGAAATGTCGCAGCTCGACGAAATTGCCGCGCGCGACATACGCGTAATGTTGACACCCGACCAGCGGCGCCAGATCGACGGTCGGTGAGGCCGCCGCTGTTGGCCCGCGTTGATCTCTCCGCAAAGAAGACTATCGAGCTTGTGCGCGGCGGCGTCGACGAGTTGGCGCACGTTGAACGCCTTGGATCGATCCAGCGAATTCGAGAACGCGTAATATAGGTCGCGCGGCAGCGTAGAGTTGGGCCCGACATACGAGCGGCGATCGTCCCCGAATTGGGCATCATTAACGCTCATAATTGAAGTTCCGCGGGGCAATGAGCCGAGCAACCGAGTCTGTCACGCCTTCTCAACCGCTCGGCTCAGAAGGAATTCGGTGAGCTTTCCCCGCCCCCGGGCGGAAAAAGCGGCATCTCATCCGTTAGACTCACGCGCACGAGGCGCCGGCGTCGATATTTAGTTGCTATTCTCTGCCCGCCTGCTAGGTCCATAACAGCGATGCACGCGCACCAGCGCGTGGACAAGGGTCGTGCGAGGGCCGAATCGGTTTGTGCCCCTCGTCCCCTCCAGGCACAACCAGTAGAGGACCACAAACACGCCGATGACGGTGAAGCACAGCAGCCACCACCACCCCGAGCGATCGGTATCGTGAAGCCGCCGCGCCAGCACCGCCAACCCTGGCAGCAGGAGGAGGAGAGAGATGATGGGTGGCGTATCATTCACGCGTTGATCCTCTCCCGATTCCATAAGAGGAGGCACGTATGGCGCGATTCCCAGCACCCTCTGAGGGTTTTGTCATCACACATTTCATCGTGTCGCGTGATGTCGAGCGATCGCGGCGGTTCTACACCGAGGTTCTCGGTGGCGAGGCGCTGCTCGAGGGCGAACCGTCGATCGTGGCGCTGTCGAACGGCTGGGTCACGATCAGTACCGGTGGCGGCCCGACACCCGACAAGCCGACGGTGACGCTGGAGACGCCCGCCGACCCCGATCGGGTTTCGAGCTTTCTGAACATTCGAGTCGCTGACATCAGCGCGATCTACCACGAGTGGAGTGCGCGAGGCGCCAAGTTTCTGACGCCGCCGATCGATCGTGGCGGAGAAGTCCGGTGTTACATGCGCGACCCGGACGGGCATCTGATCGAGGTCGGCCAGCTGGTGCGCAGGCCTGCGTGACGTCTAACGCTTCGGAGCGTTCGGACGTTAAGCGGCTGGCGGCGTGCTGTAGTACGCCTCGATGCTCCACGCGACCGCATTCTCCAGTAGCGCGTGTGTTTCCCTCTCGCGCTCTGGATGCGGCACATGCTCGGCTACGGCGTCCTTGACCAACCGAAGCATGCGTTCCGGCGGAGTGCCGATCACCTTCATCAACTGCGCATAGCGTTCGAGCGACTCGCGAATCAGCTCTCGCGTTGCGTCAATCGCAGGAAGTCTTTGTGTTGTCATGTTGATGCGGCGTTTCGACTGCGCGACCAATATTGCGTAGCGCTCGATCGCTTCAGATGCCGCCGCGCGTGCCGCCGCAGCGCGCTCGTGCAGTCCATGATGCTCAGCGTCGGTGAGCCGGCCGGTTGCAATTGCACCGCGCGCGTTGCTCAGCAAGTTGCCGTTGTCCATGCTCGTCGTTGCAGCAGGCAAAAGGGACTACCGCCTCCACCAACAGAACTCGCGCGATTGCTCGCGATGGCGACGAAGGTGAGCTTGACACAGAGGTGGGGCAATGACGAGCGTCACCGAAAGGGCGTGCGCGCGGAGGTGTGGCTCTCGTCGGACGAAGGGTTCGTTTGTTTATCATGCTCTAAAATCGTCGTGGCGCCCGACTTGCATGCGACGCGCTGGCTCCCTGTCTTCGGTTCCTTCTACACTCGAGGACGAGCAACTCCCGCCCATCAGCCACCATCTTCGATGCAGAATGACGTCGGCCAAGCCAAAACAAACGCGCGACGCATATGCGTCAACGGCGAAGTGTGGCTCGTCTACGAATTGCCATCGCAATATGATCGCCGCGGGCCCTCGCTCGTGTTCGAGAGCGAGAACGTGGTGCGCCGAGTGCGCAATTTCCCACCCGACTGGCTGCACGTGGCGGATACCGACCTGGCTCGCGTGATGGAAGTTTCGTAGCGGATACGGGCAGCTTGTAGCGTGTGTGTCGTTGCACCGGAGCAAGCATCGACAACACGCTACGGCCTCGGTCTCAATGCCTCTTACGGCGTTCGGTCAGGAACTCACCTCCGGACTCCGACGGGCCCTTGCCACGATGACGGCATCCGCTGGCCGCGTACGACGCGGAAGCTGACAGCTGTCGACGATGGGGCCCCACCGGTGGAGATGTACGCGTAGCCCGACCCGTCGGACCATCCTCCATCGCGTCTGGCAAACACCTGAAAGGTGTAATCAGTAAACGGAGCGAGACCCGTGAGCCTATATGTCGTGGTGTTCGACGGAAGTCTTGCGACGAGGTACAGCAGCGGATTCCCGATGTCGTCGAACAGTACGTTGTAAATCTCGTAGGCATCCTCGGCGCTCGAGTTGTCGGTCCAGGAGAAGTCGACAGTTTGCTCATCGACCAACGCGGCGAAGAAATTGCCTGGTGCGGCCGGCGGCGTCGTGCATCGCGGCGCCGACGTCGGTGATTGTCCACGGTCGTTGTACGCCACGACGCGATAGCAAACCAATTGCTCCGGCGTCGGACCATAGTAGTCGTAGAAAACCGCACCAATGATATTTGCCGTCACTCGCTGCCACGTCGCCAGATTGTCGAGCGACCGGTCGAGATAGTAGCCCGACGCATTGGTGACCGGCGTCCACTCGAGGGCGACGGCGCTTCCCGGAAGTCCTACGGAGCTCGCCGAGAATGGATCGGCGCGAATCAGCACGGGCGCCTCGATTGGCGGCACATCGGCAGGCACCGCGGTTGCGGAGGGCGAGCTGGTGAATGCATTGCCCGTGATCGCATCGATGATGTACCAGTAACGCGTGCCACTCGTTAGGCCAACGTCGTGATAGCTCGCGGTATTCGCCGGCAGCGTCGCGATCGGCGCATAATTGGCGCCATCGGTAGAGCGCCGCACGCGATAGTTGTCTTCGTAGACCGACGCATCTGTCCACGTCACATCGATGGTGTGGCCATCGGGCGATCGTGCGATCACGTTGGTGGGCGGCGCCGCCAGGACGGTGCAACTCACGTTCGAGGGCTTCGCATCGCCTGTCTCATCGAATGCGATCACGCGATAGCAGATAAGCTGCTCGAGCTGTCCATTGTAGTCATTGTACGCCGTCACCGTCGCACCCACCTTCGCGACGAAGGTCCAACCGCCAGTGGGCGAGATCCCACGTTCAATGCGATAGCCACCAAGTTGAGACGTACTATCCCGCCAAGTCAGCGCGATGCCGTTAGGTGGAGACCACGCCGCGACGAGGTCGTACGCCGGCGACGGACCGAATACGATCGACGTCGCGCAGACCGTACTCGTGGTCTTGGCGACTCGAGCTTTCTGGAGCGCCTCGACCTTGTAGCAATACTCGGTACGCGCTGCGATCGCCGTGTCACTGTAGGTCGTCACGTTCTCGCCGGTCGTCGCAATGACGGTGAACGTCCCACTCGATCCGGTCGTCGAGCGCCAGACGCGAAAACTCGTCTCGTTAGGTTGATCGAGCCAGGACAGGCTCATGCCAACCAGAAACGGAGAGACGGTAAGGTCTGCTCGCGCGCTTGTTCGCACGGCGAGCACGCTCGCGTCCAAGTCCCGCTCGGGCGACAGTCGTCGTCCCACGTCGCAGCCGACCGCCGCGAGCGCGACGGTGAGGAGACGGGCCGCTCTCATTTTCATCGAAGTCCTCCGTGGTAGTCCGATGGGCTATGCGTACCGGCTCAGAGCACCAGCACAGGCTTGCTGGCGTTTGTCTTCGTGCCGTCGCCCACTTGGCCGACATCATTCCTTCCCCAGCAGTACGTCGCGCCGCTCAGCGTCAGCCCACAGGTCGTCTCTCCCCCTGCGCTCACGGCCGCGAACTTGAGCCCTCCGGTGACCGCGACCGGCTTCATACTGCAAGCACCGAATTGGCTAAGACACTTGTCCGGTCCCGTGTTGTTGCCGACGCCGAGCTCCCCGTAGGCATTCCATCCCCAGCAGTACGCCGCACCATCGGCGGTCAGCGCGCATGCATGGTGGGCACCGGTGCTAATCGTCGTGAACGTGAGCCCACCCGCGACGGCCACGGGAACGGCGCTGGAGGTGATGGAGCCGTTGCCAAGTTGACCGGCTCCATTCGATCCCCAGCAGTAGGCTCCTCCGCCGGTGACGACTCCGCACGTCTCGGTTCCTCCGGCGCTCAAGCTGAAGAACGAGAAACCGCCGCTGACGGGTAGAGGCGTCGAGCTATTCACCACGGTTGGACCTGCGCCGAGCTGGCCGCCTGAGCTGTCGCCCCAGCAAAAGGCCGCGCCGTTGGTGGTGACACCGCAGGTGTGCCAAAGGCCCGCGGTCAGCGTCGCGAAGGTACCACCGCCAGCCACTGCAACTGGAGTCGTTCGGAACGGTCCCCCGCCGACGGTTGCATCGCCGCCCGTTGTGCCATCGCCGACTTCGCCATCGATGTTGCTGCCCCAGCAGTACGCGCCTCCGCTGGTGGTGAGGCCGCAGTAGTGTCCCGGCCCAATGCCATCGCCGACGGTGACCGAAACAAGTCCCGGGTCGCCGGTCACGCGAGCTGGAAGGGTGCCCCCTTCGTCGCCCCAACAGTACAGCGCCGAGGCTGTGCTGATTCCACAAACTGTGAACTCGCCAGACGCCAGGGCGGAGAAGGTTACGCCACCGTGAACGGTGACGGGTGTCGTGCTGGAGCTACTCGAGCCATCGCCAAGGGGTCCAACGCCCCAACACGTTCCCGGGCCCCCGGGTGAGAGTCTGCATGTCTTGAGTCCTCCCGCACTCAACCATGGGAAAGTTTGTAAGACTCTCATCACGCCGACCACCACACGATCGCTCACTCCAGCGGTCGTGGCTGCGATCTCCGCTGTGCCCGCTGCAACACCAGTTACGAGTCCGCTCGTGTCCACAGCCGCAACGTTGGCATTGGCTGTGGTCCAGGTGACCGATCGATTGCTCATGACGTCGCCATTCTCGTCGCGAACACTCGCGGACAGCTGAACCTTTGCGCCAATCGCGACCGCCACCTGCTTCGGGCTGATGACGACGTATGAGACGTTATGCGGTGCCGAGGTGCCGGAGTCGGACCCGCTGCAGGAGATCAACAGAGCGAGCGCTAATGTCGCACAGCCGGTTTTGCGCATGGGCGGTCCTCCTCATTCGCACTGTGTGAGGGCGCTACCCGCGATCGGCGCAATCGCGAACGGAGAGAAGGCCGGCGTCGGTACACCGCCCTCCGTCAACAGCGCGTTTCCACTTCCAGAGCCGAGTCCGGACGGTCCGTTCGACGCGCCCCACCAGTTGCACGTCGCGTCGATCACTGACGTGATGTTCGGTCCTATTCGAAGTCCCGCTTGCTCGTTCTGCTCGATGTCATTGAAGCGGATGACCGGATTGATCGAAGGCGTGCTCACCGTCGGACTCAGATTGCCGATCCAGATCGCTGCCGGGTTTCGTGTCGCGATCCCGAAAACGCCCTTCTGCACGACGCCGATGATTCGATTTCTCTCAATTCGACCCGGCGCGTACATCTGAGAAATTCCCGTGATCGGCAGCGGCGACCCGAGGGAGTTCCGGATCGTATTGCCGATGATGTTGACGGTTCCGGTCGCGGTAAGGGGCCCGGTCACGCCGCCGAGTGCCTGAACGAGCAGGATGCCAGCACGTTGGAGCGGATAGGCCTCGTCCATATCGTTATCGAGGATGTCGACATTCGTGTTGCCGCCCAGATCAGGGCGAGTGGTCACGACGATGGACGCCCCACCCGTGTGGCGAATCGCATTACGTTCGACGCTGCCATCGACATCGCCTTGCAAACTGATGCCGAACATCTGCGAGAAGGCCGGCGATGGCGCGCTTTTGAACGACACTCCACCATCGACGACGTTATCGCGCAGTGTGACATGCGTTCGGCCGCCGCTTTTGACCGAGTCGTTGAAGAAGGCCATCACGCGCCCTTGCACGATTGCCGAACCGACGGCGCTCGCAGTGATCCGCTGGACGGTGACATTCACGACACCGTCTCCACGGATGCCGTGCGCACCGCCAAAGACCAGCGTCAAATCCTGAATGACGACGGGCTCCGGCGTGGCAACCTGGATCGCGATATCCGGAGCGCCGTGCGGTTGGATGACAACCTGTTCGCCGCCGTCGCCGATCGATCGAAGTGTTAGGCCCTTCGTAATCGACAGCGCTTCGTTATAGATGCCCGGCTTTACGAGCACCTGGCCGCCGCTCGCGACGCGATCGATTCCTTCCTGAATCGTCGAGGCAATGGCCTCGCCATTCACGTTTGGATTCACGACGATCGCAGCGACGCCATCTCGCGCTGCGAGCAGACTCGTTTGGCTTCCCCGGAAGGCCGGCTCGACCAAGGGGCCGTCCGGTTGGCATGCGAGCGCAACCATCGAAGCGAGTACGGGGATGTAGACCGAGAGTGAGCGTTTGGTCACGCGAGCCTCCTGAGGGCGCGAATGCTTGCGCCGGTGAGTGTTGGCAAGCATCGTAAGGCGGCTGTCTTACGGCTCGGTGACCGCTGGCTTATCGGAGCCGTAAGACCATCGATAGGGTTGCGAATCGGGCTGTGATCCGGCTTCGAGCACTCGGCGCGCTCGATCTGCGTGCAGCGGACGGGCAAGAGCTGCGGGGCGTTCTCGCCCAGCGCAGACGCATTGCGCTACTCGCCTACCTGGCGCTCGCCGCGCCACGGGGTTTGCACTCCCGCGACACGCTCCTCGCGCTCTTCTGGCCAGAGTATGACTCGGAGCGCGCGCGCAACGCGTTGAGTCAGGCCGTGCATTTCCTCAGGCGGTCGCTCGGGCCGGATACCATCGTCAGTCGAAACGGTGACGTCGTCGGGCTGAATTGGAGCCAATTCTGGTGTGACGCGGTGGCATTCGACGAGTTGCTCGAAGCTGGTCGGACCGCCGAGGCTCTGGACATCTATCGCGGCGATCTGCTCGAGGGTTTCCATACCAGCGACGAAGACGAGTTCGAACGCTGGCTCGACCGTGAGCGCGCTCGTTATGCAAACCAGTACGCGGCCGCACTCGAGTCCGTGGCCGAGGAGCGTGAGCGGGCGAGTGACTTCGGTGGAGCGATCGCGTACTGGCGCCGCCTTACAACGAGAGACCCGTGCAATTCGCGCGTCGCGCTGCGGCTGATGCGAGCGCTCGTCGCCAGCGGCGATCCTGCCGCCGCTGTTCAACATGCCGAGGCTCACAGAGGGATTCTGCGTGAAGAGATGGAGCTCGCGCCGGACGCGGAGCTCGAGGCGTTCCTCCAGCGAATCCGTTCGGGACAGGCGGTGCGAGGCCATTCCGAAGTCGTCAGCCCGGAAGCTCCGAGTCGATCCGAAGTATCCGCCAGAGACGTAGATCGCCCGGAAGAACGACGCGGGCACCGAAAACGCATGCTCGTTCCGATCATTCTCTTCGCGTGCGCTTCAGCGGCGGCCCTAACGATGGCCGCGCGAAATGGCCGGCCCACGAGGCCAGATCAGACGTACGTCCGAGAGCTGTATCAACGGGGTCGGAACGCAGAGAACAGCCGAAATTTCAGGGGTATTCAGACGGCGAAGGAAGCATACCGACGCGCCATCGAGCGCGACTCCACCTTCGCGCTTGGATATGCCGGACTGGCTGGCGTCTATCACTTCATGGCCGACTACGCCTACGCGCCGGTGGGGCCAGCGCTCGACACGGCCCGCAGCATGGCGCAGCGCGCCGTGCAGCTGGACAGCACGCTCCCCGAGACACGCACCGCGTTAGGCGTCACACTGGGAGATGCGGCCGAGTTCGACGCCGCCGAGCGGGAGTTCAAGCGTGCCATCGAGCTCGACCACGGCAATGCGCGCGCTCACTACTGGTATTCGGTTCTCCTCGTTGCCCTCGGCCGTGCCGACGAGGCATTGAGCGAGTCGAAGCTCGCCGCGAAGCTCGACTCGTTCGCTCCGCGTGGCATTGTCGCGATGCAGCGCTACGCGCTTCATCTGCAACAGCTCGAGCGCCCTTGGTTGAGACCTCCGTATGTGGAGCAACCGGTGCTCAAGCTCGAGCCAGGTGAACCGTGGGCGCGCGCTAATTCGGCCGTGAGCATGTCGAGCACGGGCCGATGCCCCGAGGCTCGCTCGGAGATTCTTGCAGCGCAACAGCTCGTGTCGAACGACAACTTCCGGATGCTTCCCTTTGTCGGGACGGTGTACTGGAATTGCGGGGAGCGCGAACGCGCACGAGCGATTGTCCGAGGCATGAAGCGACGCCCTGATGTCACGGATCATGGGTATCGCGTCGCGATTCTCCACACGCTGTTTGGCGAGAAGGACTCGGCCCTCGTCTGGCTGCAGCACGAGCGGTGGACCATGACCGAATTGTCTGGCCTGAGTGGCGGCGCCTTGCTCGACCCACTCCGATCGGATCCGCGTTTTCTGCAGCTCCTTCAACGAATCGGCGTCCGCGGCCGGCCGCAAGCGAGGCGCGCGGCGCCTGATGGCCAGAATTGATCGCGGACCGCGAGCTGAATCTGAAAGGCGGATTCGGCGTTGTCCGTGTTGTGTCGGTCACCGCTTGGCGTCGGCCGTTTGCCTGGCGAGCTCTGTTCTGAACGCGCTCTCTCTGTCGGCGATGAATGCCGCGCATCCTTTCGGATCGACGAAGGCGTCGCGAGCACCGGCTCGCCACCGCGCGTACTTCGACTCGAGGTCGAAGTAGCTCCCGTGTGCACCAAGGAAGATCTCACACGGGAGTGATTTGAGAATGCGAAACTGGCGCTCGTAGTCGGCGGCGATGTCGGGGTATTTCGCGTTGCCGACCAGCTTGTATCCCGGGTTCACGTTGGGGCTGCAGATGATCACGGCGTCGTAAGTCTTTCCGCGCTCGGTGACCTTCATCGTCCAGGTCGTGCAACCCTTCGTATGACCGGGCGTCAAGTGGGCGACCAGTGTGATGCCGCCGAGCGTGACCTTGTCGCCATCGTGCAGCACGCGGTCCACCTTGACTGGGGGATACAGCTGGGCCGGGCCGCTGCCGTAGTGAAAATCGGCCTTGCCACCGGATTCCACGACCGGGACGTCGGCATCCATGACCATGTACGTCGCACCGGTGGCTGCCTTGACCGCCGAGCTGCCGGCATCGTGGTCCCAATGCGCATGGCTGATGAGTAGAATCTTAACATCGGAGAACTTGAAGCCGAGGCGTTCCACGCTCTCCTTGATTAGCGGGACGTTCGCCGGGAGATCGCTGTTGATCAGGATATGCCCCTGCGGTGTCGTGATCAGATAGTTGGCCAGTCCCTTGCTGCCGACGTAATACAGCTTGTCGGCGATCGGAAACGGCGGAAACGCCTCGGTCCACTCGGGACTCTGGGCGCGAGCGGCCGTTGAGCCGGCCAACAACGGGAAGATCGTTGCTAGAAGTGCAATGCGGCCGTGCATGTGTCGAGGGAATCGTGTGTTCGCGTGAGGTGGAACTGATGCGGAGTGCGGCTGACGCAAGCAGAAAGTAGGGCGCGGTCACCGCTCGCGCATCCGCCGCATGCGCGCTCGGGCGTCAGCACCACGCACAAACTCCATCTTGACGGGAACCAGACCAAAAGGCATAGATTATCTATGTCCTCTGGCAAACGCGACCTCCTGCCCGGAACCCTCGACATGCTGATCCTCAAAACGATCAGCGCGTCCTCGATGCACGGCTACGGCATCGCCCAACACATCAAGCTCCTCTCGCGCGAGGTACTGCAAGTCGAGGAGGGCTCGCTCTACCCGGCCCTTCAGCGCTTGCGCCAGCGCGGGTGGCTCAAGGCTGAATGGGGACAAACGCCGAACAACCAGCGGGCGCGCTACTACACCATTACCGCGAAGGGCCGCGAACAGCTCGGCCAGGAAGAGGCGGGCTTCGGTGAGCTGGTCACTGCCATTCAGCGTGTATTGCGAGGCGCGACGTGAATCTGACCGAAGCATGGAACCGCGTCCGCGATCGTCTGCGGCGCGAGCGGCTCACGACGGAGCTCGACGAGGAGTTGCGCTTTCATAACGCGATGCTGATGCGCGACCAGTCCGCGGGCGGCGCATCGCCGGAGGAAGTGAAGCGACGGGCGAGAATGGCGTTAGGCAACGCCACGTATCACCGGGAGCGCACCCGTGACCTCTGGAGTCTGGGCTGGATAGACGACCTGCTGCAGGATCTTCGTTATGCAGCGCGCGGTCTCCGTGCCAGGCCCGGCTTCACACTCGCGGTCACGCTGACGCTCGCGCTCGGCATCGGCGCCAACGCGGCGATCTTCTCGATCGTCGACCGACTGCTCTTCCGCGCTCCGCCGTTACTCGCTCACCCCGCGCTGACCAATCGCATCTATGTCGCGCAGAGCGATCGCGGGCGCGAGGGCGTGTGGCCGGGCATCCCGTACGCTCGCTGCCTGGATTTCGCGCGCTGGACGACGTCCTTCACGCGCACCGCGGAGTTCAGCACGACGAAGCTCGCCGTCGGCGCGGGTGACGACGCCCGCGAGATGCAGGTGGCAGCCGTGAGCGCGAGCTTCTTCGGTTTCTTCGACGCACCCGCCGCGCTCGGCCGCTATTTCACGGCGCGCGAGGATACACCGCCGCTGGGAACGCCCGTCGTCGTCCTCAGCCACGCGCTCTGGGAGGTTCGCTTCGGCGGACGGACGGACGCACTCGGCGCGACGCTCCAGATTGGACCTACCATTTACACGGTGATCGGCGTCGCTCCGACAGGACTCGCGGGTCTCTCGCCGACGCAGCCGCCCGCGGTGTACATCCCCATCAGCGCGTACGCCGCGACGTCGGGATACCGTGGCAGCGCCGGCGACGAGTGGTGGCAGACGTATCACTGGTCCTTCGCGCAGATGATCGTCGAGCGAAAGCCGAGTGTGAGCGCCGCACAGGCGAACACGGATCTCACGAACGCATACCGCCGCAGCTACGCCGTGCAGCGCGACGTGAGCCCGGACATCTCGCCGGTCGGGGTTGCACGGCCGCGCACCATCGTCGCGTCGGTTCTCGCCGAGCGCGGGCCGCACGAGTCCAAGGTGGCAAAAGTCGCCACGCTGGTTGCCGCGATGGCGGTCGTCGTCCTCCTCATCGCGTGCGCCAATGTCGCCAATCTGCTTCTCGCGCGCTCACTGCGCCGGCGGCGCGAGATTGCTGTTCGTCTTGCGCTTGGCGTAAGCCGCGGCCGTCTGATCGCGCAGCTATTGACCGAGAGTCTGTTGTTCGCATTGCTCGGTGGCGCGGCGGGACTGCTCGTGGCGCAATGGGGCGGCGCGGCGCTTCGGTCGTTGTTTCTACCTAACGACGCAACGACCAGCGTGGTCGGCGATCCACGCACGCTCATCATGGCGGGAGCCGCGGCACTGATCGCGGCGCTTCTCACCGGGCTCGCGCCGCTGTGGCAGAGTCGTCGCGTGGATCTCACGCACAACCTAAAGGCCGGCGCCCGCGAGGGAGGGGGAGGGGGAGGTACGCATCATCGCTCG
>DATEGN010000285.1:0-2554 GCA_035280125.1 Gemmatimonadaceae bacterium
GAAACTCTTCGCTTTGTATTTGTCTTCACGCGGGACAACGGTGAACAGCACTTCGACCGCGGGATTGGTGAGGCCGAAGTTGGTGCCGCGCCGCAGGACGGTGAACGCAACGACGGTCGCGAGAATCGGCGCGAAACCTAACGCGGTGAAGCCGATGACCGTGAGAGCCGGCAGGAGTGCGAGTGTGGCCGCCAGCCCAAGCCAGCGAATGATGCGCCCGGTGAGGAAGATCTGAGTCAGGACGGTGAGAAGCTGGACGTAGAATTCGATCCGCGCGAGCACCGCCGTCCGCTCGGCCGCGCCGGTGAAGTACCGCCCGACGATATCGGTGAGCTCGAAGTACAGAAACGTGGACCCGATGGTATAGAGGATTTGGAATCCGGCGATGCCAAGCAGATAGGGAGAGCGCATCAAGCTGCTGATGCCGGCCCAGACCGAACCGCCGATCGGCCGTTCGTCGCGATCCGTCTCGGCGCGACTCGTTGACCCAGTCGTGTTCGCCGACGCGGGGAATCGGGCGACGATCAGAGACGCGGTCAGGAGCAACGCCCCGGAGACGAGCAGCAGATTGACCGTCCCTAAACGTTGGGCGAGACTCGCGGTGATGTACGAGCCGCTGATCGATCCGAGCGTTCCGCCGACGCCGATGAACCCGAAGAGGCGCTTCGCCTGCTCGCTGCGGAAGACGTCGGCCATCAAGCACCAGAACACCGACGTGATGAACAAGTTATAAACGCTCGTCCAGATGTAGAAAACCACGCTGATCCAATACGGGCCGAGCGATTGCGCGCTCGCCGTCGTGCGCATGACGAAGAAAAAGAGGACGAGGTTCGCGGCGAAAAACAGGTACGTCATCGGGACGAACCGCCGCACGGGAAAGCGCACCACGAGCGACGAGAAGAGCGGATTCGCGATCAGCATCGCGATCAGCGTACCGGCGAACAGCCACGGCAATTTCGCGACACCTGTTTGGACGGCGACGGCGTCGCGGATCGGCCTCAGGATGAAGTAACTGCTCAGGACGAAGAAGAAGAACACGAACGACGTCCACATCACGACCACTTCGTTAGGCCGCACGTCGACGAGCAGCCCGAGCGGAGAGGCGGCCTCTGAACCGCCCCTCGCCGGTTCACTCATGTCCGCTCCTTGGTGTGCCACGCCGTGAGGACTTCAGTCTCACGCGCCGCCGAGATGCCGGCGACTTTGCCGCTGTCGAGAGCTGCCTGCGCTGCGGGCGAGCGCGAAGCATTCCATTCGAGCGCGGCACGAATGGTGTCGTCCACGGGACGGAAGGTCAGTCCCTTGGCGAGCGCGCGATCGATGTTGCGCCGATCGAAGCCTGCGGTTTCGCCGTCGGGCGGGACGATGATCGGCATATCGCGCCACGCACGGATCTTCTGCTGTTGAAGAAATGACCACGGAACCCAGGTGAAGCGCGCATTGGATTTCGTCACCGACTTGCAATGGTCGAGGAACTCGCCCATGGGCATCGGCGTGCGTGGTCCAGTGGCGTTGTAGATGCCGCCACCATCCTTCGGCCCTTTCTCGGCCATGCGAATTGTAAACTCGGCAAGGTCGCGCGCGTCGATGAATTGCGTTACGTCGTTAGGTGTACCAGGCGCGAGGACCTCCCCCCCCTTCGCGACGCGCACCGGCCAGTACGTGAAGCGATCGCTCGGATCGTACTTTCCAACGATGAGCCCCGGACGGATGATCGTGAACCGCCCCGGGTAGTCCTCCTGCACGTCTTTTTCGGAGCGCGATTTGAGCGCGCCGTAGTATCGACCCCAGTTCTGCCGGTCGAGCGTGTAGGCATCGAGGCTATCGGGCATCGGGGTCGTCGGCGCGGTCTCGTCAGCGTTAGGCTGCGAGTTGTCCGGGTACACAGAGATCGTCGAGATAAAGACGTAGTGGCCGGTGTTGCCCTTCATGTACTGTGCGACATTCCGAACCCAAGCCGGAGCGGTGGTCGGGTTGTCGATGACGACGTCGAATTGCCTGTCCTTCAGCGCGCTCGTATCGGTATTCAGGTCCCCGATCAGTTGGTCGACCTTTCCTTTGAACATGTCGGGGCGCGTCTTGTTGCGATTGAACAGCGTGACGCGATGGCCGCGACTCAGTGCGTAATCCACTTGCTCGGGCCCGGTGAAACCGGTACCGCCGAGAATGAGAATGTTGAGCGACTTCGTCGGAGAGGGACCTCCCGAGAGCTCCTCACCTAACGTGACCTTCGGGATGAGGCCGAGACCGAGCGCGCCCGCTGCGGCGGCCGATCGCACGAGGAAATCGCGTCGAGAAGACATGAGAAAGGGACTAGGGACTAAAGCGTAGAGCCTACGGATAATGAACCGCGGCACCGAAACGGTACAGCCGTCTCGGTGCCGCGAAGTGTACGGATTGTGTTTTCCTCAGCGAGCGGAATTGAGAGCGTCGGCAAGCTGGCTCGCCAATGTCGCCTCGCGAGTGAGCGCTGCCGCTACGCGCGCGATCTCGCCATTCACTGAGGTCCATTGCCCCTGTTCGATTGCCTCGCGAATCCCCGGCATCGTCTTCA
>DATEGN010000286.1:0-4404 GCA_035280125.1 Gemmatimonadaceae bacterium
GCGAGGTGTACGACAGCATCGGTACGGTGCTCACGTACTATCCCGATCAACTGGATTCATATTTCGCGTTCGAGCTCGCGGACAGCATCATCGCCGCGGTGCGGACGGGGTCGGCGCGTGGGCTGCTCGCGCCGGCGTTGCGGCTCCAGGCGGCGCTGCCTAACGATCGCTGGTCACCATTTCTCCGCAATCACGATCAGCCGCGGACGCGCACGGAGCTCGGCGGCAACGCGAGGAAGGCGCGATTGGCGTCGTTGCTGATGTTGACGATGCCTGGAGTACCCTTCGTGTACTATGGCGAGGAGATCGGGATGGAGGGCGCCAAGCCGGATGAGCAGCTCCGCACACCGATGCAATGGCGCCGCGGGCATGCCGATGGATTCACGACGGGCACGCCGTGGGAGGCGCTGCATGGGGACTCGCTGACGACCACCGTGGAGGCGGAGGAGAGGGACACCGGTTCGGTGCTCGCCATGAACCGGCGGCTGATCCATCTCCGTGCGACGAATCAGACGCTCGCCAACGGGACACTTGTGCCGCTCCATGCGACTGAAGACGGTGTCGTGGCGTACGCACGGCGGAAGGGAGATCGTGTGGTGATCGTGGTCGCCAACCTAACGAGCGCGCCGATCCGGGGAGTGGAGCTCAGCGGGGATGGCGGCGCGCTACCATCGGGCACCTGGCGGGTGCACGATCTGTTGAGCGGGGCGATCGTTGCGCCGGCCGAGGTCGGAGCGGACGGAAGGCTCCGGGATTATGAGCCGCTGCGAGAGTTGGGGCCGCTCGAGGGATATGTACTCGAGCTGCATCGATGACACTTAGCGCACCAGCACCCGATATCCATGCGCCGGGATCTCGATCGTGCCTAACGCACCGAGCATCAGGCGCGACTTGCTGAACCAATCCGTGAACTGCCCGGACTGAGCGAGGCCCGTGTACTGCGCGTGAACGGGCGCGTCCCCGAAATTCACGGCGACGATGACGCTGTTCTCGCCGCGTGTCCGTGAAAAGGCGTACACACGATTGCCGCCATCGGTCTCGAGCTTCACCTGCTCGCCGCCGGCGGCGCCGTTCCAGAGCGCGGCATTCGCGTGCTTGAGATCGACGACAGACCGGTAGAAACTCATCAGTGACGTTCCGCTCCAATCGACAGTGTCCTTCTCGAAGAAGCGGAGGCGTTTGCGGAGACTGACCTCCTGGCCCGTGTAGATCAACGGAATGCCTAACTGCGCCGTGGCGGCGAGGATGAAGGCGGCCTGGTGGTTCTCGCCCATGCGCTCGAACTCGGTACCGCTCCAGCTGTTCTCGTCGTGATTGCTGGTGAAATACATGCGATACGCCGTTGGCGGGTACGAGCGCCGTTGTCGTGCGAAATAGCCATCCAGCTCCGACGTCGAGCGCTTGTTCTCGGCGATCTCGTTGAGCAAATGGTGAAGCTCCCAGCCATACGTTGCGTCGAACGCAGGATAGAATGCGGGTCCCTCCGCCTCCGCGAGCATGAAGAGATCCGGCTTCACGGCCGTGAGCTCGCGTCGCGCCTCCCGCCAGAAATCCATCGGCACACCGCCGGCAACGTCGCAGCGAAAGCCATCGATGCCCATGTTGTCGAGCCACCACCTCATGTCGGCAATCATGGCCACACGCATTGCGGGCTTGTCGTAATCGAGCTCGGCGACATCGGTCCAATCGGTGTCGTGACCCTCGTTGTCGCGCGCGTTGATGATCTTGCCGTCGGCGCCATGCACATACCAATCGGGATGGTCTTTGACCCACACGTGATCGAACGACGTGTGATTCGGGACCCAGTCGAGCACCACCTTCTTGCCATGCTGGTGCATGTCCGAAACGAGTTTTTTGAACTCGTCAGCGGAGCCAAACTCGGGATTGAACGCTCTGTAATCGGAGATGGAGTAGTAACTCCCGAGCGTGCCCTTGCGATTCAACTTGCCGATCGGCTGCACCGGCATGACCCATAGAATGTCCACGCCGAGGCTGTCGAAGTGCGCGAGATGGCGATCGAACGCCGCGAATGTTCCTTCAGGCGTGTACTGACGGACGTTGATTTCGTAGATCACCGCACTGCGGGTCCATGCTGAAGAGGAGCTCGAGCGCTGGACGACGGTATTCGGTGCGGACCGGCAGCCAACGATGACGAGAGCGGTACCGAACGCGAGCGAGCGTTGGATTCTCATACAACACCTCACTGAGCTAACCGGATGCGGATGGCCTGCCCGCCCCCAGGCGCGAGGCGCAGATGCAGTCGCGTCGCGGAAGTCACCGGCTGCGACGAGATCACGATCGACTCTGGGTTGTCACGCCAGCTTGCGTTCGCGCCGTCCGCGTACATCTCGGCGACATACCGATGGCCGTTAGGTAGGAACGCAAGTGAGACGTCGAGCGTGCGTGCTTCTTCGTCCGTGATTGCGCCAATGAACCACTCGTCCTTGCCGCGCGTCTTGCGGGCGACCGCGACGTAGTCGCCGATACGACCTGCGAGCACACGCGTTGTGTCCCAGTCGACCGCGACATCGCGAATGAACTGGAGCGCGGGCTGCCCTTGGTAATTCTCAGGCAGATCCGCCGCCATCTGCACGGGCGAGTAGAGCACGACGTACAACGCAAGCTGCTTGGCGAGTGTCGTGCGTGGACGCGACTCCTCGGGTGTGCGGGGTTTTCCCGTCGGCCGTTTGATGAGCACATCGAAGATGCCCGGCGTAAAGTCCATCGGGCCGGAGAGCATACGGGTGAAGAACAGAATGCTCTCGTGCTCCGGCGGATTGCCGCCCTCGCCGCCCCACGCGTTGTACTCCTGCCCGCGCGCCCCTTCCCGACTGAGCATGTTCGGCCAGGTCCGACGCTCGCCAGTGTCGTGAATCGGCTCGTGCACGTCGACCGCGATGCCGTATTTCGCCGCCGTCTCGACGACCTTGCGATAATGCCGCACCATGTATTGGCCCGTGTGCGAGTGTCCCTCGGGCGTCTTGTCGTGGACATAGCCCGTCTTGATCGAGTGAACACCGAGGCGCTGGTACAACGAGAAGGCGCTGTCCAGCTGCCGCTCGTAGTTCTCGATGCCCATCGCTGTCTCGTTATGCACGATGAGGCTCACGCCCTTCGATTTGGCATAGGCGGCGACTGCGGGGAGATCGTAATCCGGGTACGCCTTGGTAAACGAGAACTTGTTCCCATTGGCGATCCAGTCGCCGTCCCAACCCACATTCCAGCCCTCGACGAGGGTGCCTTTCAATCCATTCGCCGCGGCGAAATCGATGTAGCGCTCGGCGTTCGCCGTCGTCGCACCATGTTTCGGGCCCTGGCTCCAGGTGTAGAGGTTCAGGTGCATTCCCCACCAGATGCCGTCGTACTTCATCGGCGTAATCCAGCTCGTATTCTGGATCTCGCTCGGCGGATTGAGCTTCAGAGCGAGCACGGACGGCGCGAGATTCTCGACGCGATCGGCGAGCTGAATGGTGCGCCAGGGTGTCACGAACGGTGCGTGCCCTCGGACTTTGACACCGTCTGCCCACGGCGCGAGCGCGGCACGAAGCGTTCGACTCTCGAAGTGACCGGCGAGATCGAGGCCCGCATAGTCCACGAGATTCGCTTCGTGGATGACGGCCACGGTGCCGTCACGGAATTCGAGCGTGAGCGGAGTTCGCACCGTATCGAGCACGCTCACCGGCGAGGAGCGATAGAGATCCTCGTAACGGTCGGGCCGCGGGACGTTCGCGGCAATCCACCAGGCGCGGGCGTTTTCAGCGAGCGCGAATTCGGTGAGCTCGTCCGTCATCTCGAAGTCGCCGAAGCCGCCGCTGTCGGCGACCTCGTAGCGAAAGCCAATCCCGTCGTCGAAGGCGCGGGCGACGATCGCGAACTGCCGATGAAGAGCAACGGTCTCGGCAAATTGAACCCGCAGCTCGTTGTAGTGCTCGCGCACTCGAGAGACTTCGCCCCACGGCACGCCCCAGGTTGTATCGCGCGTCGCGCGGCTGGACGAAGCCACGTGCACGCTATCACCGAGGGCGCGCGCACCGCGAAAGGTGAAGCCGAGTCGGGACGGAAGCACGATGTGCTTGCCGGCGCGATCGACGCTGTAGAACGCGATCCCGTCGCGTGTGCCGATCGTGATTTCGTTCTTGCCGTCTGGCGACGTGACGCGCAGCGGCGTCTGCGCGACGAGATGTGGGGCGGCAGTGAGGAGTGCGACGACGATGCCTAACGCTTTCGTGTGTCGGTGGGGATGCGACAAGGGATGGGGTGGTCGAGGGAGGGGTTCAACGAGTCGATCGTGATGGCCGCGTAATAGGAGAGGAATGGCCGTCCGCGCGCAAGCATCGCATGCGATCGGTCGCCTTTGGTGAGGGCGGTGCGGGCTGGCGGCCGTTTTTTGCCCCAGCCGACGTT
>DATEGN010000287.1:0-2674 GCA_035280125.1 Gemmatimonadaceae bacterium
AAGGCGCGCTTCGCGGAGGCGTTCGCGGCGATTCAGGAAAATTTCCAGACGACCTTCAGCACGCTCTTCGGAGGAGGGCGTGCGGGGCTGACGCTGCTCGACGATCAGGATCCGCTCGAAAGCGGCATCGACATCGTCGCCTCGCCGCCGGGCAAACGTCTGCAGAGCGTTCAGCTGCTTTCCGGAGGCGAGAAGGCGCTGACGGCCATTGCGCTGATGTTTGCGATTTTCAAGTACAAGCCAAGCCCGTTCTGTCTGCTCGACGAGATCGACGCGCCGCTCGATGACGCCAATGTCGGCCGATTCGTGGAGATGCTGCGCGGCATGCTCGACCGCACGCAGTTCATCCTCATCACGCACAACCGCCGGACGATGGAGATTGCCAACCGGCTGTACGGCGTGACAATGGAGGAACCAGGAGTATCCAAGCTGATTTCCGTTCAGCTCAACTGATTGAACGAAGACAAATCCGCGCGTTATCACCGTCTGAGACGCCGCGCGTCCATTGCGAGCACGCTGGTCGGCGTCGCGTTCCTGATCGCATTTGTGGGGTTCGGCGCGTCGGCGGCGCTCCGCGACTACGCCGTGTCGCTCGCGGGTGCGTCGTTCATCCCGATGCTTGTGGCCTACGTCGTTCTGCTCGCGTTGCTGAATGAAGCGATCAGCCTGCCATTCGCGTTCTATCAGGGCGTGACGCTCGAGCGGCGGTACGGGTTGTCGACGCAGACGACCGCCCGCTGGTGGCTCGATCACCTGAAGGCCGGGCTGGTCGCGCTCGTGTTCGGATTGATTGGCGCGCTCATCGTGTGTTCGTTGATCCGATGGCAGCCGGATCGCTGGTGGATGCTGGCGGCGGCGGTCTTCACCGTCATCATGGTCGGTCTCGTGCAGCTCACCCCCGTGCTGCTGCTGCCGCTGTTCTACGAGTTCAAGCCGCTCGATCGCGAGGCGCTCGTGCGGCGGCTGGTTTCGCTCGCCGAGCGCGCCGGTGCGCGCGTGATGGGCGTCTTCGAATGGCGGCTCAGTGACAAAACGAAGAAAGCCAACGCCGCGCTGGCCGGTATCGGGCAGACGCGCCGCATCATCATTTCTGACACCCTGCTGGCGGAGCATTCCGACGACGAGATCGAGGTGATTCTGGCGCACGAGCTCGCGCATCACGTGCATCGCGATATCTGGAAGGGAATTGCGCTCGAGACCGTGCTCATTGCACTTGGCTTCTACCTTGCGGACGCCGTGCTGGCGCGATTCGCGATGTCGTTCGGACTGACAGGGAAGGGCGACGTTGCGGCGCTGCCGCTGCTCCTGCTTGCCGCCGGCGCGGTGTCGCTGGCGCTGATGCCCGTGGCCAATGCGTTCTCTCGCGCCTATGAACGTCGAGCGGATCGGTATGCGCTCGAGATGACCAGGAACGTCCCGGCCTTCGTAAGCGCGATGAAGCGTCTCGGGGCGCAGAACCTCGCCGAGGAGCATCCCTCACGACTGGTGCAGATTCTGTTCTACACGCACCCGCCCATCAGCGCGCGCATCGACGCTGCGCAGGCGTGGGCGAGAAGCCGCTAGCCGAATAGAATGCGCCGGTGGCGCGGTTTGAATCACTTCGCATCAAGACGGATGGAGCAATGCTGGCGGTTCGTCACTATGCCGGCAGCGGCGACCCCATCGTGCTGCTCCACGGCGGTCCTGGCATGGGCGACTACTTTGCCTCCTTCCCCGAGGTGTTGTCGCCGCCTTATCGCGTCGTGAGTTACAACCAGCGCGGGTGTTGGCCTTCGTCGTGCGACGGTGCATTCGACGTCGAGAAGCAGGTCGCGGATCTCGACGCTATCAGAACGCACATCGCGGCCGACAAGATTCACATTTTCGGGCATTCATGGGGCGGGTTGCTGGGCCAGTTGTACGCGAAGGCCCATCCGGAACGCGTGGCGAGCCTCGTGCTGTGCTGCTCGATGGGCAATACCGGGAGCCGGGTCGCTGCGATGGAGAGTAAAGGTATCGCGGAACGGGTGATGGCAAAGCCGAAACGGTCGCAGCTGGCGTGGGCCTTTGCCGGCACGCTGTTTCAGTGTCCCGGGACGCTCGGTGATCTCGGGTTCGGACTCGTCATGAAACAGCTGCTCCCGAACTACGTCGTGCGGGCCGAGCGCGCGCCGAAGGAATTCAACATCCATTACTGCAGCAAGCAGGCGTGGCGCGGCACCAACACGTCCGTCAAGGCACTAGGGGACGAGTACCTCGCAACGATGACATTGAAAGCCCCGGTGTTGATCGTTCAGGGCGAGCACGACCCGATCCGGGAGACAAACGCGGTGCTAGTGGCGCGATTTCCTGCGGCGACGAACGTGCGCATCGCGAACACGGGTCACTTTCCGTGGGTGGAGGAGCCCGCTCTGTTTTCGAAGACGGTTCTGGATTTCTATGGCAGCGTCAGCCAGGCCGGCTTTCCGTCGGCACGAACGTGACCGTCCCCGGCGGCTCGAGTCCCTCACGTTCACCGCGCTACAGGTAGTCAAAGCTCGTGAACGCGTTGCGAATGCCGGCGGCGTCGCAGAACACGCGCAGCAGGTCTGACGAGAAGACGACGTTGGTTGTGTCCGCGAGGACATCGACCAGTCGTGCCCGACTCTCCGCGTCGCAGACGTCGGCGAGCGCGTCGATTTTGGAAGCGAGTTTC
>DATEGN010000288.1:0-3139 GCA_035280125.1 Gemmatimonadaceae bacterium
GCGAATGCCATCCAGTGCTGGAGCCCGATGCCGCGCGACTGCGTGAGACACCATGCCTCGGAGGGAAATTGCCGCCTTGGACACCGCACGATCTACGCCCTCCCCTCAAACCCCCGGCTCTATTTGGCACTGCTGTTGCGCAGCCACGAAAGCGTGACTTCACCACAGACTGGGAACCTTTCCTCGACCTCCATTCCGACGGCGAAGGAGTTTCTCTTCTCGCTTGCCGCGCTAGACGACGAAGCGCTGGCCAAGCAGGAAAAGGCATTCTTTCGATCGATCCGACTGCGAAATGGCACATACAAAACGACCTACTCGCGCCGGCTCGACAACCTGAACGAGATCGCCAACAGGTTGCTTCCCGCCGAGCGACCACTCGAGATCATGGACGTTGCGGCGTCATCCGGCGTCGCCACACTCGAGTGGATTGAGAGTCTCGAGAACAGTGGAATCGATTTCAGCATGACCGCCGGCGATCTGTGCGTCCGAGCGTTCCTGCTGTCCTTGGGACGATTCCTGAACGTCCTCGTGGACAGCAGCGGGTATCCGTTGCAGTTCGATTTCGTGGGTAAGGCGATTGCCTTCCCGCCACCGAAGCGCCTCGCGCTGAAAGCGCCGCCACTCTTCCTTGGCGTTCACGCCGGGCGGTGGATCGTGCCAACGCTGTTCGCCATGCTATTCAAGCGGGCGACCGCAAGTCGGGAAGGTGCCGCGCGACAGCGTTTTGGCATTGTCTGTCGTGAGACGCTGCTCATCAGTCCGCGATTGTCGCGGCGGACATCGCTCACCATTCTCGACGACGACCTGTTGGCTCGAGGATCCTTCGAGAATCGCTTCCACGTGATTCGTGCCGCGAACGTTTTGAACAGGACTTATTTCAACGACGAAACGCTCTCAGAAATGATTACGAATCTCCGCTCGCGGCTGAGGCGGAGCGGACTCTTGATCGTCTGCCGAACGCATGACGACGGAGTCAATCACGGCACCGTTTTTCGCCTCACCAATACCCGCGACTTCGAGATCGTCCGCAGAATCGGCAATGGCTCCGAGATCGAGAGCCTCGTCGTTTGACTGTGCGCGGAGGCGATCGCGGTTCAGTCGATGGCCGGAATGCTTCGGGAAAAAGTCTGCGAACCCACTCGCCCACCCTTCGAACGCGTAATCCGATCGCGCCGCGGTATCGATCAAACGCGGGAGGAGCAGCGGGTCGTGATCTGCCGATGCGAGACCTGGCAGCGTTGTTGTGGCGTACTCGATGCCCGTTTCACGAAGCCAACCGAGGAAGGCTCCATCGTAGTCTCCACTCGGATAGCAGAAATGAGCGAGCGGTGTTTCGTGGCCACGCGTTGCGCGAATGCACGCCGCGTTGTCTCGCAGCTCCCTCAGGAACAAGTCGCGCCTGCGCGGTGTGCGATGTCGATGCGTATGGAGCTGCACGTCTACGAGATCGGCTGGGAGCGCAGCGACTTCGTTAGGCGGCATGATCTGAAAGACGCCACTCGCCAACACCGCATCGTAGTCGACGCCAAGCCGAGCAGCGATCTCGGCGGCCAGTCGATTCTTCGCGTAGGCGTCGAGTCGGCGGGCAATGGCAACGTCGCACAGAAGACGAGTGGCCCTCGCACGGTCCTCTAATGTCTGAGCGAAAACAGGTGCCGACTCGTTGCAAAGAGAACGGAGATCGACTCTGACGTGACGCCCGCGCCAGAGCACGTATGACAGGACGACATCGAATACCGGCAGCCGCACATCGGAGTAGTACGTCGTGAGGTACACCGTCGCGGGCGCACTGAACTCGCGCAGGATCGGAACTGCCTTGGACGCAAAATCCATTGCGCCATCATCGAACGTGATTGCGACGCTTCGTGGCGGAAGCGTTTCGTCGGTCAATCTCCGGCACGCCTCGCCAAGCGGGAGAATGTTGTAATCATGGTCCCGAAGGTATTTGAGTCGTTTCCGCAGGTGTGCAGGCGGAACGTACAGCTCACCGTTCCACTCATGCTCGTCGGCGGTGGAGACTCCGTGATAGCAAAGAATCAACAACCGCCGGCGACGCCACTCACTGTCGCGGATTACTCGGAGGATTCCGGAGCGCGCAATGGCTGCAAAGAAAGTTTCTTTTGGACGCATGATCGTTTCTGTCCGAGGCGTCGATACAAGGAAAGCCATTCGCCGCGCACAATGTCCCACGTGTATTTCTCGCAACTGGCAACGGCCGCGGTGGTCAACCGATCCACGAGCGATTGATCGCCGAGGAGCCGAAGTATCCGATCCGCAATGGCTGCGTGATCATCCACCGGAGCGAGAAGACCGTGGACGCCGTCCGTCAAAATCGCCGGTACACCACCCGCATCAGTCGAGACAACGGGAAGGCCGCTCATGAATGCCTCGAGCACCGAGGAGGGCATGTTGTCGATGTTCGGCGTCTGGACGTAGATGTCCGCTTCGACGTAGTAGCGCCAGATTTCGTCCGGGGCTATCGATCCCGCAAAACGAACATTAGAGAGTGCTAGCTGCGCGGCTCTTGCGCGCAGGCGATGCTCGTCGGAGCCGGCGCCGACCAGCGTGAGCGATGCGTCGGGATAGTGGCTCTGTACTATATGGAAAGCCCGCAGTGTGCAGTCGACGTTGTAGAGCGACTCGAAGTTGCGCGTCGACAGAAGTTGCGGGCGGATCGGCCGGCGTGGCGCGAAACGGTAACGGCGCGCATCAACGACGTTTGGAATGACCTCGGCGCGCAGACCGAACTCTGCAAACACCTCTCGGAGGAAGCTCGACGGAACGACATTCGTGTCGGTACGCCGGAGAACCGCGCGCGCCAGGCGCGAACGGGCAAGGTGGTCCGGCGCCTCGCCGCTGCGGTAGTTGATGAAAACAGGCTTGGACAGAAGGCGAGCCACGAGATACGCCGGCAACGGCGACAGCAAGAACGACGAGTACGACGCCGAGAAGACATGGGTGATATCGGCGCGTCGAAGCTCGCGAAAAAGCAACGGCCAGTAGAGTATTTGCGTGACGACGGTGCGAACGTACTTGATGCTTCGAAGCCGCGCGAAAACCCGTGACGTCTTCGGCAATGGATCGATCGGAATGAGCCGCGCTTCGACGTCGGCGTCGTCGCGCCATGCGCACAAGAGTC
>DATEGN010000289.1:0-13033 GCA_035280125.1 Gemmatimonadaceae bacterium
CTTGTTTGTGGAGCCGCCTGCCTTAGCATCCTTCTATTCCCAAGCGTACAGATCGAGCGCCGTTCCCTGTCCCCGTTCCCCGTCCCCCGTTCCCCGTCATGCGCTACATCCTCGCACTCGACCAAGGCACCACGAGCTCTCGCGCGATTGTCTTCGATCACTCGGGCTCGATCGTCTCCGTCGCGCAGAAAGAATTCCCGCAGATCTTCCCGAAACCGGGGTGGGTCGAGCACGATCCGCGCGAGATCTGGTCGTCGCAGGCAGGCGTCGCCACGGAAGCACTCGAGAAGGCGAACGCGTCGCCGACGGATATTGCCGCCATCGGGATAACGAATCAGCGCGAAACGACGCTCGTGTGGGACCGTGCGACTGGTGCACCGATCGGCAACGCCATTGTGTGGCAAGACCGACGTACCGCTTCAATATGTGATCGGTTGCGCGCGCGGAAGCTCGATCGCGTCATCAAGCGCAAGACGGGGCTCGTGGTCGACGCGTATTTCTCCGGGACGAAAGTGCAATGGATGTTAGAGAATGTGAAAGGCGCGAAGGCCCGCGCGAAGGCGGGCGAGCTCGCCTTCGGCACCGTGGATTCCTGGCTCGTGTGGCACCTCACGAACGGGCGCGTACACATCACCGATCCCAGCAACGCGTCGCGGACGATGTTGTTCGATATCGTGAAAGGCACCTGGGACGATGAGCTGCTCAAGATCTTCGGCGTGCCGCGGTCGATGCTTCCCGACGTGCGTTCGTCAAGTGAAGTCTACGGCGAGACGACCCTACTCGGCGGCTCCATCCCGATCGCGGGAATTGCCGGCGATCAGCAGGCGGCGCTTTTCGGTCAGGCGTGCACGAAGCCGGGTATGGCGAAGAATACGTACGGCACCGGCTGTTTCATGCTCATGAACACGGGAACAAAGCGCATTGCCTCGAAGAACAACTTGCTCACGACGGTCGCCTGGCGGATCGGGAATCGCACGGAGTACGCGCTCGAGGGGAGCATCTTCATCGCGGGCGCGCTCGTGCAGTGGCTGCGCGACGGCCTCGAGTTCTTCCGATCGTCGCCTGAGATCGAAGCGCTCGCGGCGAAGGTCACGGACAGTGGCGGTGTGTATCTGGTGCCGGCGTTCGCTGGACTGGGCGCTCCGCATTGGGATCAGTACGCGCGTGGTACCATTGTCGGCCTAACGAGGGGCACGACGAAGGCGCATCTGGCGCGCGCGGCGCTCGAGGCGATTGCGCTCCAGACGAAGGAGGTGCTCGCGGCCATGGAGGCTGACTCGGGCATCAAGCTCAAGCAGCTGCGCGTCGACGGCGGCGCGAGCATGAACAACCTGTTGATGCAGCTTCAGGCAGACTTGCTGGGCGTTCCAGTGGTGCGGCCAAAGGTCGCGGAGACGACGGCGTTAGGCGCTGCCTACCTCGCGGGGCTCGCGGTGGGATTCTGGAAGTCGGAGTCGGACATCGCGCGACAATGGCAGGTTGACAAGCAGTTCGCGCCCTCGATGAAAGCGGCAGAGCGAAAGGTCATCGCGAAGGGGTGGGATCGGGCCGTGGGTCGGGCCAAGGAGTGGGCGAAGGACTGACCCATCGATTGATTCTCGTGACGTCCGGCATGCAGTCGTAATCCTCGATCGAAGTGTTCCGTCGATCTCCTACGACTGCGCTGTGTCTCCACCGGCCAGAAGGCGGAAGAACGAGACGACGACGATTGCGCCGCCGAGTGCCACGAGAACGGACCAGAGCAGGCCGCTACGCGCGGAGATGCCGAGCAGTTCCACGATTCCGCCGCCGACGATCGCACCCACGACTCCCAAAACGAGGTCCCAAATAAGGCTGTAACCGGCCCCCTTCATGATCTTGCCCGCAACCCAGCCGGCGATGACACCGACAACGATCCACCAGAGCATGATGCGCCTCCTCGCTGCGCCGGGAAGCAACGATGGCAAGCGATCTTTGGGTGAGGAAGGACTATCGCCGATGTTGATGAAATCTTTATTCAGGCACGGGTTGCCGACGCATCGATGAAAGAGCTGACGTGGACGAACGGCGACGGAAGAGCAACAAAATGACAAGTAGCACAATGGAAAACAGTCCGTTCGCGATGGCATCGCTTGCGAGCATTCCCCGAACGCCGAAGCGCTGCGCACCGAAGCCGTCGAGGCGCAGCATGTAGAGGACCGGGAGGTTCACGGCCGCGGTAAGCACGGTGAACATCGTGCCGCTTGCCGCCTGATCTTCCCCAATCAGATCGAGTGCAAGGGCCATGAAGTTCGCATAGGCGAAGCCAGTGACGAGCGCATACCCGGCAGCACCGAGGACGTAGGCGCCTGGAACGAGCCGGGCGAAGAACAGAATCGCGGTGACAAAGCTGGTGAGTAGTCCGGCGATCGGATAGGAGCGCCACCGATCGACACGATCGAGCAGATAGGCGCCGGCAAGTGCTCCGACTGCGGTCATCGCACCGCCGAGTGCGACGACGAGAATGACGACGCTGACCGTCGCGTGGAAGTCGGGCGCGACTCCAGCGAAGAGATTCATGAGCGCGCCGGCGCCGACTGGGCTGAGAAAAAAGAGAATGCCGAGCCACATATCGCGTCGCCTAACGGCTCTCGCGAGCTCGCGCCACATGCGAGCAATGTGGGCTCTGCCGTCCGACCGCACTGGCAGGGGCTCAGGAACGAACAGGGCCGCCAGTGATGGCGCGGCGAGAAGGAGTCCAGACACCGCTGCGACAGTTGCCGGCGTGCTGTATTCCGTCAGCCAAATTGCCGTGCCGCCCGCGAGCACGCCCGCGGCCAGGGTGCCGGTCTGGCTCCAACCGGCGATCTCGCCCCGTTTCTCCGTGGGAGCGACGGACGCGATGAGGCCGCCGAGCGCGCTGGACACAGGTTGCGCGAGGACAGACGCGCTTACAAAAAGCGCTGT
Source organism: Gemmatimonadaceae bacterium (assembly GCA_035280125.1). Classification (GTDB taxonomy): domain Bacteria; phylum Gemmatimonadota; class Gemmatimonadetes; order Gemmatimonadales; family Gemmatimonadaceae; genus AG2. The sequence goes on from DATEGN010000289.1 coordinate 2,926, forward strand.
GGCCATGCGCAGCGCGTTGATCGTTGTTAGATAGAGCGCGGTCGCGGCCGCAAGGCCGCTCGAGACGCTCAGGAGCACGATCCATGTGCGCCGTCGTAGCGCGAGATCGACGACGGGAGCCCAAAGCACGTACCAGATCGCGGGCGCTTGAACCAGAGCACCGATCGAGGCAATTCGTTCGATCGGTAGTCCGTAGCGGCGCAGCAGAAAGGGCAAGGCTACGGCAGCGATGCCGTTGAAGCTTCCATATGGCATCGCCACGACACCGAACAACCATGATGGTGGCGCGCGGCGAGGCACGAACCAGTCAGCAATCGAGGGTCAATCGCGCACAGTGCGGCGCAGCCAGGTCTGCGAGCGCCCAAAGAGCGGCAGTCCGATGTAACCTCGCACCACCAGTTTCCTTGCGCTGTCGGCGAGGGTCAACGTGGCACGGTAGGTCTTCCCGTTCTCGGGATCGAGAATCTCGCCTCTCCAGTGGTCGCCATCCGCCCTCATGTGGGAGAGGATTTCCATGCCGACGATGCGCTGCATGTGCCGGACGCCGGAGCACTTCGAACAGACGCTGTCACTGGGATCGGCGACAACGAGCAGCTGCCGCACCACCCCAAACAGCTCATTGTCGGCCTGTTGGATTTCCACAACCGCCGTTGGCCTCCCATCCCTGTCACTGATGGTGTTCCAGAGGCCAACGGGCGTGGTCTGCGCCTGATTGACGCCTAACGGGAATGCGAGAAGGAGCGGGGCCATCAGACGAGCGATGAATCGGGCGCTCATGGGGTCGGAGGATAGTGGCATTGGCGAAGGCCGGCGACGCAGGACGCCGGGGCGTTAAGAGAGCTTAGTGGCGCGGAAGTGCTGCTAGTTATGCGCCGGGGACTATGATAGACCGGTTGGGCTACCACTCCACTCCCCATTTCATCACTGCGGCCGCTGCGCTGGACATAACGCCGATCATGGATTCTCTCTCTCGTATCAAGGAGCTCGCCGCGGCGCAATTTGGTGCCGAACTCGACACCATCGACGAAGACGCGCCGATTGATCAACTCGGCATCGACTCGCTTGGATTCCTCGAGTTTCTCTTCGAGCTCGAAGACAAGTTCGAAATGCCGATTCCGCAGGACGACGTCGTCCACGTGAAGACGCTGCGTGAACTGGCAACCGTTATCGACGGGCTCAAGGCAGGGAAGACGTCGACAGCGACCGGCGATTGATCCGTGCGGCGCGTCGTCATTACCGGCATGGGGATCATCACCCCGATTGGCCAATCGGTGACCGAGTTTTTTGGTGCCCTGATCGACAAACGCTCAGGGATCCAATGTGTGCCGGAGCGGATCTATTCCGGCCCCTTGCCACTCGTTGCCGGTCTCGTGGAGTTCGACCCCAAGGCGTACTGGCCGACTCACATCGCCGCGCAATACGATCGGGCAACTCAGTTCGCGCTCGCCGCCGTGCGTCAAGCCGTTTCGGACGCAGGACTGGAGCTCGGTACAGAGGACGCTAAACAGACCGGGGTGTATTGGGGAACGGGCCTTGGTGGCGCATCCACCATCGAGGAGTCGTATCGCCTGCTTCACCTCGGCGGAGGTCGTGTTCGCCCGAGCAGCGTCGTGCTGGGCATGAACAACGCCGCCGCTGGCAATATCTCGATCGCGAATGGCTTCCGCGGGCCTTTGCTCAATATCTCGACGGCATGCTCGTCGTCCGCGGCGAGCATCGGCGAAGCATGTCGCGCCATTCGCGCCGGCTACGCTGAAGCAATCGTCGCCGGTGGGTCGGAAGCTTTGGTGACGTATGGGAATCTTCGCGCCTGGGATGCGATGCAGGCGCTCGCGCATGCAGACCCCAGCGATCCAGCGCGAAGCTGTAAACCCTTCGCGGCGAATCGGCGTGGAATCGTGCTGAGTGAAGGCGCGGCGGCGTTGATTCTCGAGAGTGCTGACCGAGCGGAAGCTCGCGGTGCGCACATTTATGCCGAGCTGGCCGGCTACGGAAATACCGCCGACGCCAGTCACATCTCGAAGCCGGATCCCGAGGGCCAGTCGCGCGCGATGTGCGCGGCGCTCGCGGAGGCTGCGCTCGCTCCCAGAGATGTCGGTTATATCAATGCGCACGGCACGGCGACGATCGTTGGCGACGTTGTCGAAACGACCGCGATCAAGCGCGTGTTCGGCAGCACGGCGCATTCGGTGCCGGTGTCTTCGACCAAAGCGCTGCATGGGCATCTGATGGGTGCCACGGGCGCCGTCGAGATGATCGCCGCGATCGCGGCATTGGAGCACCAGCTCATTCCTCCCACGGCACATCTGGACTGTGCTGATGCGGCGTGCGATCTGGACTACGTGCCCAACGAAGCTCGCGCCATGCGAGCGGACGCCGTGATGTCCAACTCGTTCGGGTTCGGCGGCATGAACGCGGTTCTCGTGGCTCGGCGCTACGACAATTGAGTCTCTTCTAATATGCATGATTTAAAAGAGCTCGGCGTCTGGATGGCGTCGCGCGACTCGCACCGCGACGACCTCGTACCGTCGTCTCTTCCCGACCCGACCTTCGCGAGCAACGGACGCAGGCTGGTGTCGTTCAGCTCGAACAACTACCTCGCGCTGGCGACGAGTGCGCGTCTCAAGGCTCGCGCCCGCGCCGCGATCGAGTGTTATGGCGTCGGCAACTGCGAGTCGCGGCTCCTCGGTGGCAATCTCGAGCTTTACGAGCGACTCGAGGAGAGATTGGCGCATGTGAAACGCAAGGAAGCGGCGCTGCTCTTCGTCACCGGCTATCTCACGAACCTCAGCGTCCTCCCGGTCATCGTGAAGGCATCGGGTCTGGCGCGGGCCTATGGCTATACGCCGAGCCACCAATGGCGGCACGCGTTCTTCACGGACGAATTCAATCATCTGAGTCTTCGCGAAGGCATGCGCGTGTCTGGGGCACCGATGTTCGCGTTTCGACATCTCGACATGGATGATCTGGAGGCGAAGCTTCGCCGCTCGGAGGCGCAGATCAAGATCATCGTAACGGATGGCGTGTTCAGTCAGCACGGGGATATCGTTCCCCTTCCCGACATGATGCGACTCGCCGATCGGTATGATGCCGTGGTGTACATCGACGATGCGCACGGGACCGGTGTCCTTGGGCCTTCGGGTGGTGGGACGGCCGAACACTTCGGCATCGAGAGTCCGCGCATCATTCAGATGGGCACATTGAGCAAGGCATACGGCTGCATCGGTGGTTTCGTCGCGACCGAGACGTATCTCGCCGACATCCTTCGCATCGGCTGCTCGGCGTACGGCTTCACGTCGACGCTGCCGCCGGACCAGGCGGAGGCCGTGCTGGAAGCGATCGATATGGTGACGGATGAGCCGGAGCGGCGCGAGCGGCTGTGGGAGAATCAGCGGTACTTCATTGCCTGCCTAACGGCTGCCGGCGTGCGGCCACTGTCGACGGAGACACCGATTATTCCGGTGCATGTCGGCGACGAACGCCAATGCATGCAGGTGGCGATGGGGATGCGGGAATTCGGTTTCCACGTTGACGCCATCATGTTTCCCGCGATCGCCACAGGACAGAGTCGCCTGCGATTCATGATGAATGCGCATCACACCCGTGAGCAGATCGACGACGCAGTTGCCGCGCTCGGTCGCTGCCTGGCGGCGTGAGGGTCTTCGTTACCGGCGGAAATGGCTTCATTGGGTCTGTCGTAGTACGGCAATTGGTGCGGGTGGGCCACGATGTTGTGTGCCTCCTTCGCCCGTCGAGCAACACCGATCGCATTGTCGACGTCGACTTCGGCCGCGTGATTGGAGATGTCTGCGACGTCGAGGCCCTGCGCTCCGGCATGCAAGACTGTGCCTGCACGATTCATCTCGCGGCCCCCGGTGGTTGGAGCGCCGACAAGCCTCAGGAGCTCGATCGCGTCATCACGGGCGGGACGCGCAGTGTGCTCGCCGTCGCGTCGCAATTACAGCGGCATCGCGTCGTTCTTGTTTCGAGCACGGCTGCGATCAATGGCTCGGAGTCACCCCGAGTGTTCGACGAGCGGTCGCCGTACACACTTCGCGATCCAGGATTGTGTTATGCACATGCGAAACACCGTGCCGAATCGATCGCGCTCGAGGCGTGCGCACGTGGTGTCGACGCGGTCATCGTGAATCCGGCGGAAGTCTACGGACCTGGTGATGTCGGGTTGAACACGGCGGGGAATCTGCTCGATTTTGCGCGTGCGCGTCCCGTATTGGTCTGTCGCGGCGGCACGAGCATTGTGCACGTCGAAGACGTGGCAGCCGGGATCATCGGCGCGATGGAGTTAGGTCGGACAGGGGAGCGCTACATCCTTGGTGGCGACAACGTGTCCGTACCTGATCTCGCGCGGCTCGTGCTCGAGCTCATTCAGCGTCACGCGCCGATAATCGTCGTGCCGCGGCCAGTGGCGCGAATCGGCTCCCGTGTTGCGGCCCTGATGCATCTGCCGCTGCCGTACAATCCAGCCGTTGTTCCATATGCCACCCGATACTGGTACGTGGATAGCGCGAAGGCACGGCGTGAGCTCGGTGTAAGCTTTCGCGGTGCACGCGCGACGGTTAGCGCCGCCCTCGGCTGGTTGCGCGAGCGTGAATTGCTGTGACGGATTAGAGCGCACTCATCCTGGGATTCCGGCAGTTTCAGTGTTGTTTCCGGGTACTTCGGTGTTCAGACCAGGAAACGAGGCCCCGACGGCCGCCGAAGGCGATGCACCGCGCCAATCGCCTCCTGGCCACCAATTCCACCGGCCCGCAATCACCAATAACGCTGGGCTGATCGCCAGGCGCATCACCGTCGCATCAATCAGTACCGCGAACGCCAGCGCGAATCCAAGCATCTTCATCAGCAAGAAGTCGCCGAGCATGAACGCGCCGAACACCGCGATCATAATGGCCGCCGCGCTCGTGATCAATCGCGCGGTATGCGTGAGCCCCTGCGCGATCGCTGCTCGCTCGCCAAGCCCAGCGACCCGTCCCTCGCGCACACGCGCGACGAGAAACACCTCGTAATCCATGCTCAAGCCGAACACGACGCAGAAGACCAACACTGGAACTGCCGGAAACACGCGACCGAGTGCGCCTTGAATGCCGAGCACACCTTCCTGAAAAACGAGCGTCACCGCACCGAACGCGGCGGCCACGGCGAGCAGGTTCAACACGATCGCCTTCACCGGCACAAGCAGCGAACGAAAGCCGATCGCGAGCACGACGAATGTCGCGACTACGATCAACGACACGACGCGCGTGAATTGCCGTGGCCCGGCGACAGCGGCCTCGTAATCGATATTGAGTGCCGGAACACCGCCGACTCGCACCATCGACGTTCCAGTCGAGGTCACGCTCACGGGTGCGATGTCGCGGATGCGCTTGACGAGCGCGGTGAGCTGGTCGGGCGAGAGGGCCTCTCGCGGGACGACCTCGAGCATCGCCATGTGTCCGTCGCGGCTCACGAACGATTGCCTAACGCCGTCAGGCAGGGTGGAGAGGAGCACATCGCGCGGCAAGGCACCGAAAGGCGCGACCAAACCCGGCAGCGATCGAACGCGTGCTACGGCGGAGTCGGCCACGAGCTGGCGTGCGAGACGCGTCGTCGCCGCCCAGCCGGTGTCGTCGATCGCCGACACGTCGGGCGGGAGCTCGAGCGTCAGACGAAGCGTCTGCACGACGGCGCCGCGGCTCATCGACGATAGCTCGCGCACCGCGACGGCGGATTCCATTTGCCTTGGCAGCCAATCGACGCTCGGCTGACCGGTGACGAGCCTTCGCGATTGCCATGCGAGGAGCGCCACTGGGAGTCCCGCGAGCAACAGAACGCGGCCAGGATACCGCGTCACGAACGCAGCCCACGATCGCCAACCAATGAAATCGGGGAGCCTAACGCGGGACACACGACCAAAGTCGATTCGCCGACCAGAGGTTGCGAGAGCGATTGGCACTAATGTCATTGCGACGAGCATCGACACGCCAGTCACGAGCAACCCGCCGACCGCTACGGAACGCAGTTCATTCACCGGCATCACTGCCAGGGCCATGAACCCGATCGCAACCGCGACGGCCGAGAGAAGAATCGTTCGGCCGGCATGACGAATCGCTTGCGAGGCAGCTCGTTGCGGGGAGTCGTGAACGCGCATCTCGTCGCGGAATCGCTGGAGCACGAGTAACGAATAGTCGATCCCGAGGCCGAGCCCGATCATCGTGACCACATTCTGCAGCAGAATCGACAACGACCAGAGATGGCCAACGAGTGCCGCGGAGCCTAACGCGATGCCGATCGCGAGCAAGGCGGCTCCAATTGGCAACAGTGCGGCGGCGAGCGCACCGAAGGCGACGAACAGCAGCGCGAGCGTCAGGGGCAACGCACGCCACTCCGCGCGTCGCGCGTCGTCGGCGCTTTTGCGTCGCAAGTCGACATTGAGCGCGGTCTCTCCTGTCCACCGCAACGACGCACCTGCGTACCTGCTCCCCAATGCGGATACCAAGCGCGCGGTTGCTTGACGCAGGCTGTCAAGCAGAATGTCTGGCGCAGCCCGATCTGACAGGCCGACGACGAGGAAGTACCCGCCGTTGCCAACGAACAGCGGTTCCCGACCATCGAGGTAGGAGAAAGCGCGCGTCACTCCACCCACGCTCCGGAGCGAATCGATCAGCTGCTTCAATACTGCAGCTCCCGCAGAGTCACTGGGCGATGGCAGGCCGGTAGCAACGAGCACGACGGACCGTGCGAACGGTGACTGAAAGCGACGCGCGAGCTGTTCGTCCACGGTCGCGGACTCACTTCCGTCGACGCGTGCCGCAACGCGCAGCACGGATTCGAGGTGGCGAGCATTTGGCAGCGCGAGCGCACAAACGATGATCCAGGCGACCACCACAAGTCCGCGTCGGCGCACAATGAGCTCGGCGAGGCGTGACGAATTCATACGAGCGCGATCTCGTAGTACAGAGGCCGATCGGTGAGCGGCCGGCCCGCATAGTCGCCAAGAGGCGTGCACACGTAGGCGTGCGCGTCAGTTGGTTGCGCAAAAAGGCCGCCGAGTGCTGCGCAAAGCGGATCGCGCACATCGAGGCCGATGGTCGCGAACGCGTACCGAGCACGATGTAGCTCGCTGTAACTCGCACGAATGAGCGCACGCAGCACTTCGGGTCGTTCGCATGGCACGCAAACGTAAACCGCGGTGCAGTACCGGAGCTGCTCTCCACCTTGCGGCAGTGGGACGCCGTTTGTCAGGCGCGCGACACCATTCATAACGGCTCGCACTACCTGCAGGCGCGGCGAGTAGCGCACGACGCGCAACTGCTTGAATGACGATTGATCCCACCACCCGAGGAAACCGAGTAGACGGCCGCCACTGTCTCGCGCGAGAACAAAGTCTGAGATCTCGAGCCCCGGCGCGTTGGCGATCACGTCGGCGAGGCCGTCGGCTGTATGTACCGGCGCGAACTGACGCGTCGGCGCGATTCGTCCCCACAGCGACGCCATTTCTTCGATGTCATTCGGCGTTGCGCGAAGACAATGCAGCGACGTCTCGCCGAAGCCGCGCGGCAACAGCAGGGGAATCGAGTGCGCTCGTATCGTGGCGAATCGCTCGAAACGTGGCACTTTCCCGCGGCCAATGGTGCGTCGCTCCATCGCCCGATTCCCACCGAGAATAGTGAGCAGTACCGGCGTGTCCGTGGGCGCCATCTCGGCGAGCGCGGATCGCACCCACTCGCTGAGCGCGTCGGCGACACCGGTGCCGCGAAAGGCCGGATGGACCTTGAGGTCGCCGGTATAGAGTGTCGTTCGCTCGACGCCGTGGAGATAGGTGCGTCGCTCCGCGCCCATCACACAGCCGACGACGCGACTGTCAACCTCGGCGACGCCGACGCGCCACTGTGCGCCCTCGAGTCGATTGAGCTGAAAGAAGTCTGGAGCGCGGGTCATCGCGAGCGCGATGTCGCCTTCCATGGGGCAGGCTGCTGCGATATCGATGAGAGCTTGATTGTCGGACGGCTCGGCGTGGCGGACACTAACAAAAGGCGAGACGTGCAGACCCCTCGCTTCGCTCGGGGTGACAAGAGGTGTCAAGGCAAACGGGGTGACAGGAGGTGTCATGTCAGAGCCCGGCGTTGACGCGGCAGACTGCGAAGCGACGCTGTACGACACTTCGATCTCTGGCAATCAACTTCTCACCGAGCGTGCGCTCTTCCACGACGACTCGACGAAAACGTCCCGGGACTTCCGTCCAGCCGACGAAGTTACGGAAGCAGAGCGTTGCATTTGGTGTCGCTGTGCGCACGATCTCCGCGAACAGCGCGTCGATTTCATCAGGCGAAAGCCACTCGGAGATGTTCGAGAGCGCAAAGCCGGATACGCTGCCGTCGGCTAGCGTGCCGAGGTACTCGGTCATCGTGCCGTCGACGAGCGTGAGGCGCTCTCTCGACGCACCGATCGCCTCGTGTCCTGATTCGGTGAGGTAGGGCGGCACGGCGTCATCATCGACGTCGTAGCTGCCCGTAATCATGTGGTGGAGGAAGTAATTCCCGCGAACCGGCAACTCGGTGAACGCATGCTCGGCTCGCCGCCGGAAATGTTCGGCAAAACTGGGGCGCTCGATGTTGCTAAAGAAAGCCGGATCGTATGCTCGCCGAAATACGAACCGGTTGAGCAAGATGTGAAAGAAGATTCGCCAGCGGACGGTGTACCACTCACGTGAGAAGAGTCCACGTTGTGCATCGAGCGTCTCGCACGCGAGCATCCGCTCGAGGCCAGAGCGCGGTCGAACGACGAGTCGCAGCGCGCGAACGACAAGACGAATGAAGCGCTCGGTGACGCCTGCCGCGAGTACGCCCTCGGAGATCGACGTGAGATGGGCATCCCAATAGGCCCGCGCACGGAAGGAGAGCTGTGGTCGGAGCTCGGCGTACATGTCCGCGCGCTCGCCGCTCAGGCAGTCGCACGCACCAAGAAATGCGAGCGCATCCCAGCGCGAAAGCACGCATATCGCGGCGATTTTGAGCTCGATAAGGTGACCCTGGGTACGATTCAGGTCCACGGCGCTGACATGGCCCGCGCCAGCACTCAGGAGCGAGAGCGCCGTGCAACCACCAGATCCCACCACAACGAGACGGTCGTTAGGCCCCGGCGCGAACACTTCCAACTCCAACGCCGGATCCTCGCGAACCTGCGCGAAGTAGAGGCGATCGTCCATCGCGCTGGGGAGCGCGATACGCTCGAACGAGCGCGTCGCCTGATGATCGGGAGCCGTCAGGACGCGCATGCGAGCTCCACCCATTCGTAGTCGCTCATCAACTGCTTTCGTATCTCGTCATCGATGTCCTCATAGCGCTTCATCAACACCGGCACTGCGGCGCGACGCGCGCCCGTCTGCCCGTCGAGCCATTCCTTCACCCACGAGAGATGGCCACGCTCGTCGGCAAGCATGCGCCGCAATGTTGCCTGGACGATTGGATGTGTGCCTGGCCGACGGAGGTGCGTGACGAAGTGCCGATACACACCACGTTCGAAGACCTGCGTGAGCGTCAACACCTCGAGCAACGACGTCGGTGCGCCGAGTGCGGCTGCATAACGAGCCTGATATGTGTCCGACGTCGGCCTCGGTTGGCCGCCAACGGCGAGTATCGCTTGAGTCCAGAGCTGCGCGTGCATGATTTCTTCCGCGCTGTGCTCCGTGAGACGCATGATCAGCTGTGGGTCGCGCACGTGCTGCACGAGACGACCCAGGACGAGTCCACCGTGCAACTCGGAGGCGCGGTAGAAGTTCAGAAGGGTGAGCTCGCGATCGGTGATCTTCATAGTCAGAGCTCCAGTTCGATCTTGAGGTGGTCGACGATGCGCATCCCGCAGAGCCGCTCGATGCGCGTCGCGAAGGTGCGAATGGCGACGTCGTCACCCTCCATCGCCGTCGGGACTTGGCCGACTGCCTCTTCGCCATAATGGCGGAAGTGGGCCGCGGCACGGAGTACGTTAGGCGCCAGCTCTGGCTTCGCGGCGAGGCGCTTCGCGATGAGGTCAGAGGCCGCCTGCGCGTGGCGCACTTCGTCAGCGGCGATGAGCGCGAGCAAGACACGCAGCTGTGGCTCCTGCGCTTGCT
>DATEGN010000290.1:0-4543 GCA_035280125.1 Gemmatimonadaceae bacterium
TGACGCCGTGCGGCCAGAGCTGCGTGACCTGCCGGTGCCTCGTCCGCGGGATGACCTGCTGTCGCGGATTCTTGCCAGCCGCGAGTCCGGAGCCCGCGTCATTCTTCCTGAGGTCCGCCCTATAGTCGAGCGGGCGCCGACGCGCGGCATGGTCGCACTCTTCGTCGCTGTCGTGCTGCTTCTACTTCTTCCGTTCGCGCGCAACACGATCGTTCGCCGTGGTGGCGAGGTCTCGGCAAGGGAAGAATCTGCCGCGTCGGGCTGGCTGGCGGGCTCCCTGGCTTTTGCACAGACGGAACGCGACCCACGGCGGTCGTCCGTGGCGCCCGTTCAGTTCGCGCATCCAGGGCGGCTCCGCCCGGTGACCCTGGAGTACGAGCGGACTTGGCGGGACTCGACTGGGCGCATCAGCGGGCGCGCCACGGGCGTCGTCGCGTTTCAACCGGATAGTGTCGATCGCGTGCCGGCTTGGCGTTTGGTGTCTCGCACCGACGGCACGCGCGATGGTCGCGCGTTCACGACCTTGGATTCCGTGTACATCACGCGCGCCGACTTGCACCTGCTCAGTCGCGTGGTCATCCAGACGCCCTTCAGCCGCTACGATGAAATTCGCATCGCGCAGCAGTTTCGTCATGACAGTATGGTGGGGCACATGAATGCCAAAGGAGCAGACGCCTCGCCGGAGGGCCGGCCAATCGCGCGAAGACTGGCGCCTTCCGCGATCCCGATGACCGCCGACGCCTTAGCGCCCGTGTTGTTCGCAACCGTCGATCTTCATCCCTCCTGGCGCGGTGCGCTGTCGCTGGCGGGTTGGGGGGTGATCGACAGCGATGTGCAGACTCCAGTGGCGATGCAGGTCGATGGTGACGAAGTCGTCTCCGTACCCGCGGGTACGTTCGAGTGCTGGCGCCTAACGGTGCATTATGCAGGGCCAACGCTTCGTTGGTGGGTACGGAAGTCGGACGGCCTCGCCGTCAGGAGCCTGCAATCACAAGACAAGGATGTTGTCCGCGAAGTCGTCCTCACACGGGCCAGCCAGTGAGAACAAAGCACATCTTCGCCGTGCACGGAGCAGCTCTATCATTTCGATCGCTCGCACACCCTGTTTGCGTCGCCTGAGGTCGAGCGCACGGAACGGACTGAGGCCCTCGCGCTCGCGGCACGAGTTGCGCCGGCGGCCAAGTATAATGAATGTCCTCGACGTCCTCCGGACGAAAACGCATTGCTGCCCTCCAAGCCATCGAAATCATGCGACGAATCGCTCTGCTGCTGACGTGTCTTCTCTCGACGCGCAAGACCGCGGCGCAGACGTGGCGCCTAACGAACGCAACCGTCATCGACGTCTCGACCGGCCAACTACATCCATCGTCCACGATCGTGATTCACGGAAACCGCATCGCGAGCATCGCCACTTCACCGGCTGCCGTTCAGAATGGTGAGCAAGTGATCGACGTGAAAGGCGCGTACATAATTCCCGGCTTGTGGGACATGCACACCCACGCCTATTTCGGCTCGAGCGCGGCGCAAGGCAGTGCGCTCATTCTGCCGATGTTCATCGCGAACGGCGTGACGGGCATTCGTGACATGGGGAGTGAGCTCGACGCCGTATTGCGTGCGCGCGCCGACGTTGCCGCGCACACGTTGCTCGGTCCCCGCATGGTCGTGTCGGGCCCGATGCTCGACGGCCCGAAAGTCTCGTTTCCCGCATCGATCGCGATCACCACGCCCGCGGTCGGGCGTCATGCCGTCGATTCGCTCGCGCACCGCGGCGTCGACTTCATCAAAATTCAATCCGGCGTCCCGCGCGATGCTTATTTCGCAATTGCCGACGAAGCGAAGAAAGTCGGCATTCCCTTCGAGGGGCACGTGCCCGACGCGATTCGCGCGTCGGAGGCGATCGCCGCGGGGCAGCGAACGTTCGAGCACCTCATCGGGATCTTCGAGGCCAGCTCGCCAGACGAAGACAAGTACATCCAGGACAAATACGATGGCGGCACCAAGCGCCCGAGTCGATTTCTCGCCACGTACGATGCGACGCGTGAAGACGAGATCATCAAGCAGATCGCGGCCGCGAACGTGTGGCAGTGTCCGACGTTGTTCTGGGAGCGCGGGCAGTGGCTCGTCGACACCGTGCAGGTGATGAAGGATACCGACATCGCGTTTGCGGCCAAGAGCTGGACTGCGTCATGGCCGGAAACGCGCGCGTCGATTCGCAAAGGTCTCGCGAGCGACACGCTGTCGGTTCGCGTAACGTTCGTCGCGCACGAGTTGGACATCGTTCGCAAGCTGCACGCGGCGAAAGTGCCGTTTCTCGCCGGAACGGATACGCCCGCCGGCGTGGACGTGCTGCCCGGATTCAGCCTGCATCTCGAGCTCGAGCGCTTGGTCGCGGCAGGGTTCACACCACTCGAGGCGCTGCAAACGGCGACGATCAACCCCGCGCTCTTCTGGAACAAGCGGGCCGACTATGGTTCGGTGGAGGTCGGGCGCGTCGCGGATCTCGTGTTGCTCACTGAAAATCCGCTCACGGACATCCGGAACACACGAACGATCGCCGGTGTCGTCGCGGACGGCCGCTACTTGTCCGCCGTCGATTTGAGACAGTTGCGTTTGCGACTCGCGCAAGCGGCTGCCGCCCAATAGGACTACTCGGCGCGCAAAGCGATCGACGGGTCGAGCCGCCGCCGCGGTCAGCAACTCCCGCAGCGGCATCACGCGATACAACGGCAGCGCGGGGTCGTGTCACGAGTGGGCTGTGCACCCGGAGCGCGCCGAAGTCAGCGTCGCCAACGTCAGAATCCTGTCCGACGTCGAATACGCCACCGCCTCTGGCCTGTGCCGCCGCAGTGGCACACCTTTCTGCTCGAAGAGCTTGCGCTTACTGCTCGCCAAGGCAAGGACCAGACGGATCTGATACCGGGGACATACGAGAGTGCTCGATAACAAAGACTTATCCCGGGACTGCCCTCTCGCGCGCGCACTCGCCAGTCGGCTTCACGCCGCACGCGAGGAGCTGACGAGGCGCTGGCTCGACCGAATCGCTGCGCGCGTCTCCATTGGACTCGAGCGCGTGTTCCCGGGAGAGGAGCTGCTCGACCACATCCCGCTGCTCATCGATGGAATCGCCGACTACGTCGAGAATCCGGCGGAAGAGGTCGCGGCGGATGCGCCGGTCGTCGCAAAGGCGATGGAGCTGGGCGAGCTCCGTTACGTGCAAGGCTTCGACGCATATCAGCTGTTCAAGGAATACGAGCTACTCGGGGGCGTGCTATTCGCGTTTCTCGCGAGGGCCGTCGATGAGATCGACGAGCCATGCAGCCGATCGGAGCTGCTTCAGTGTGCGCATCGCGTGTTCCACGCCGTCGCGATCATTCAACAAGCGACAACGACGCACTTTCTGCGACGCACGATGATTCAGGTACGCGAACGTGAACAGCGACTTCGCGGATTCAACCGAACCGTGTCGCACGAACTGAAAACCCGCCTCGGCGCGATCCAGGGAGCCCACAGCCTCTTGCGGGAGTCGTGGGTCAGCGAAAGCGAGCGCAGTCGGTTCATCGAGATGATCGGCGAAAATGCCGCGGCGATGCACGCGGTGCTCGAGGATCTGATATCCCTATCGCGATTGGACGGGGACGCGCGTCAGCAGAAGAATGTGTTGCTCCCCGCTGCCGCCAGCGAGGCCGTGCGACAATTGCGACAGCTCGCGAGGACGCGCGACGTCGAAGTGCGCGTGTCACCGGACCTGCCGCCCGTCGAGGTCAACGCCGCTGCGGTCGAGCTCTGCCTAACGAATTACATATCCAATGCGATCAAATACTCGGACTCCGCGAAGACCGAGCGCTGGGTGGAGATCCGCTCGCGAGTCGAGCCACAGCGCGGCTCCGACATGGCCGAGCTGGTCGTCGAGGTCTGTGACAACGGACTTGGGGTACCTGACGAGGCGCGCCGCCACCTCTTCGATCGGTTCTTCCGCGCCCACGCGGACGGCGATTTCTCGGGTGTCGAGGGCACGGGTCTGGGACTGAGCATCGTTAGGGAGACGGTCGAGATGCTGGGCGGACGCGCGTGGGCTGAGCCCAGTACGTCGGGTGGCTCTCTGTTCGCGTTCGCGCTTCCGTGTCGTCGTACTAACGACTGCTCCACGGGGCTCACGCATCGCAGTCCGGCTTAATGCTCGCAACCGTGATCTCCGCCCATCACGCGCGCGAGATCGCGGCTAATCGACAATCCGAGTCCGGTTCCCTCACGGGGAAACTCTACTGTTATGAGTCGCCTCGATTCTGGTTCGCCGCTCGGACAGTGGCGATCAGTGGTACGCTGAACAGCACCAGGACGCCCGCGTCAACGCCAACGTTGAACCAGACCCCGTAGCGAGCCGAGAACAGGGCTTCGATTGCGAGCCAGATGGCGATTCCCGCCAATAGCGGCAGCGCCAACTGAGGATCGCGTCTGCGTAGCGCGACGCGCCCGATAAAGAAGAGCGTCGTGCCCCATCCGATCATGATGGCTCCGTACAGCGCACTTTCCCACGCCAGCAGCA
>DATEGN010000291.1:0-6450 GCA_035280125.1 Gemmatimonadaceae bacterium
GCCCCCGCTAGTTCGAGGTGACGATCCTCAACAAGCGACGCTCCCTAGCCGTACTTGCACGAGAGCGTGCTCCGCCTGCACTCTCTCTGTCACGCCCACACCGGAGTTCCAACGATGCCTACCCGTCGGCCCCAGCTGATCGGTCGCTGGCCCGTTGCCGCGGCTGTTCTCGTCGCCATCCTGGCGGCGCCTGCCTCCATTTACGCGCAGGATCTCGCGCAACAGGGCGCTCTCAAGGAAATCCTTGCCAAGGAAACGTTCATCAAGCCTCCGGCCGCGATCGAGAAAGTCGTCACGGCGCCATGGCAGCAGAACGTCAGCCTCACGAATCAGAGTCCCGATCACAAGCACTTCCTGAAGCTGGAAACCGAGGGCATGCCGAGCGTGCAGCAGTTCGGCAAGCCGCATTATTACCTGGCTGGTCTGTAGGTGGACTACAAGGCAAACCGCGCCCGCGTTCTGACGACGCGCGGTGCGGCTGGCATCGAGGTCATCGACGGCCTCACGGGTCAGGCGCGCGCCATCGAAACGCCAAAGGGCGCCACCGTCAGCAGTCCAAAGTGGTCGCCTGACGGGAGCGAGCTCGCCTACCTCGCCAATTTCGAAGACGCGACGCACATCTATGTCGCCGACATTGCGACTGGTAAATCGCGCAAGCTCACCAAAACACCGCTGCTCGCGACCCTCGTGACGGGCGTCGAGTGGACGAATGGAGGCAAGTCCCTCGTTGCCGTCCTCCTCCCCGACGGACGAGGGGCCGAGCCACAGCATCCGGCGATCGAGACCGGCCCGCAGGTGCGAATGGTCGGTGAAGCGAAGAACAAAACCCGCACGTACCGTGACTACGCTCTGCTTCACGATCCTCACGAGCAGGCACAACTCGAGTACTACACGACGGGTCAGTTGGCGGTGATCGATGCGAAGACTGGCGTCGCAAAGAAGATCGGCTTGCCCGCGATGATCACGGCCGTGGATCCGTCGCCCGACGGCGCCTACCTCCGCGTGACGACGATGCAGAAGCCTTTCTCGTATCTCGTCGAATTAGGGAACTTCGGCACGGTCGAGGAGATCTGGGACGCGAACGGAAAGGCAGTCGCCGAGTTGGCCAAGCATCCGCTCCGCAGCGGCGACAACGCACTGGGCGACGACGCAACTGGTGCGCCCGCTCCCTCTGATACGGCGAAGCGCAGCTTCGGCTGGATGCCTAACGGCAAAGGCCTGTATTACCTACAGCTCGAGGCGGCGCAGCGTGCGGGCCAGTCCGATAGCGCGGCTAGCGACGAACCGCAGGCCGGTCGCGGTGGACGGGGCGGTGCGGCCCGACGCGATCACCTGTATATCTGGGAAGCGCCGTTTAGCGCTGGTAGTGCGAAGCAGATCTTCCAGAGCTCGAATCGCATAAGCGATTTGCTGTGGTCGGAGGATGGCCAGGTCGTGTTCGTCGCCGAGAATGGCAATGGCACGAGCCAGGTTTACGCAACGTATCTCAGCGATCCGACGAAGCACTACCCGCTCGCGCGCATTCGTGGCGTGAACCTCTCAGTCGGAACGTTAGGCGGCGGCCGCTTCGGCGGTGGCGGCGGACGTGGCGGCACGGGTGCCGACTCGGCGACGTTCTATCAGAATCCAGGCACGCTGATGTCGCGTCCGGGGCGCAATGTCAACGAAGTCGCGCAGCTCTCCGGCGACGGCAATTACGCTTTCTTTACGGGCACGCAGTACTACCATACCTGGTCCGATAGCGCGCCGCGGCCGTTCGTGGACAAGGTCGAGATCAAGACGGGCAAGAAGGATCGTATTTTCTTCAGCGCGCCCGACGTCTACGAGCGCGTCGCCGCGCCGCTCGACGATGACTTCACCCGTGCGATCGTCGTGCGCGAGTCTCCTGCGATGGTCCCGGACTCGTATGTGCGTGATATAAAGAGCGGTCAACTCACGCAGCTGACGCACAACAAAGACTACGCGCCCGAGATCAGTCAGGCGATGCGAAAGCGCGTCCTCGTGACGCGCGCCGACGGCTACCATTTCTTCGTCGACGTGACACTGCCGCGCGATTACAAGGAAGGCACTCGTCTTCCGGCCTTCTTCTGGTTCTATCCGTACGAGTATACCGATCAGGCTGGCTATGATCGCACCAAGCGGACGGAGAATCGCAACCAGTTCCATACGTCGGCGCCGAGCAATAAGGAACTGCTCATCACGCAGGGCTACGCGGTGGTACAGCCAGATGCTCCGATCGTTGGTCCGGCCGGCCGAATGAACGACAATTACGTCGATGACCTGCGGAACAATCTTTCTGCCGTGATCGACGAGCTCGATCGGCTCGGGTACATCGATCGATCGCGGTTAGGCATTGGTGGGCACAGCTATGGCGCCTTCAGCACCGTGAACGCCCTGGTGCACACGCCATTCTTCAAGGCCGGTATCGCCGGCGACGGCGCCTATAATCGCACGCTGACGCCGAACAACTTTCAAAGCGAGCGGCGCGATCTCTGGGAGGCGAAGGACACATATCTCTCGATGTCGCCGTTCCTATATGCTGACCATTTGCAGGGTTCTCTCCTGATGTACCTCGGCGCCGAGGATCAAAACGTCGGTACAGATCCAACGAACTCGCTGCGCTTGCTCCATGCGTTACAGGGGATGGGCAAGACGGCTGCGTTGTACATCTACCCGTACGAGGACCATGGCCAGGTCACGAGGGAGTCGATCCTCGATCAGTGGGCGCGGTTCACGGCGTGGCTCGATCTATATGTAAAGTCGACCGGGAAGACGGATAAGAAGATTGCTGTGGTTCCGTGAGATTTGGACCCGTTAGAAAGGCGAGCCGAGAAGAGCGACCCTAAAGGAACGAGCCGAGAAGGACGCGCCGAAAAAGGCGAGCCGAAAACTTCGAGCCGAGAAGAGCGGCAGAAGAGCGAGACAATGCGAAGGGCGTCATGGACGGCGTGGTTACGAAACGCCTTATGTGACGCCCTCAGCATTGCCTCGCTGCTCTGCCGCCTCTCTCGGCGCGCCCTTTTCGGC
This sequence comes from Gemmatimonadaceae bacterium, assembly GCA_035280125.1. GTDB lineage: Bacteria > Gemmatimonadota > Gemmatimonadetes > Gemmatimonadales > Gemmatimonadaceae > AG2. The sequence goes on from DATEGN010000291.1 coordinate 3,028, forward strand.
GCGGTCTTTTCGGCTCGCTATTCTAGTAGTTCGCTCTTCTACAATTCGTCCGCTATCGCCGCGATCTCTTCTGCGTCCTTCCACGCGACCTCGAGTAGCGCGAGCTCGCCTTCCAGCACGCGACGCTCCGTTTCTTCGTGCATCGCCATCTCGAGCGCGAGTCGTTCGGCCGGGTCGAGTCGCAGCGCGCCGAGGTGACGGTAGAAGTTTAGCAGAGACATAACTCGGCCGCGTGTGGCACCCAAGTGCGCGACGGAGGCGAGATACCCCGCGGCGTCGCCGAAGCGCTCGATACGACGGACGGCGGTGCGCACCTGACCGTCGGATGCGCCAAGGCGATTCGAGCTTGCGATCAGGACACTCGCGGTTTGCAAAGCGGCGGTGCCCTGATAGCACGCCACGCCCCCATCGTGCACGACGTGCAGGAGCGCCGAGCCGTCGGGTTGGAGCTCCAGCGTCGAGCTTCCGATCTTGTTCGCACGCACGACGAGAGGCTGTTCGCGCTCGAACGCGAAGGCAGGCGCGTGCGCGGGCTTGTCCGTCGCCGGCGCGGGAAGACGCGCGACAATTCGGTCTTCACGCCAGTAGTCTCGGGCCGCGACCAGCCCCGCCATCGGTATCGCGCCCATGATCGTCGTGAGACCAGGAATCGCGATGATCGAGATCGTTCCGGTGAGGAGATACGGAGCGAGCGCGGGCGCCACGGCCACTCCGAGAACCGCTGCCGCGGTGACCCCACCAGCGGCCGCAAATTGTGCGCGTCGGCGACGCCGGTTGAACCGTGATCCGTACCGCCACGCGGCGAACTCGGGCCGCAACGGCGCTCCAATTCGAACGAGCTCGAGGCCTTCGCCGAGGCGGGCGAGGCCGATGTTGTCCGTCGAGACTCTCAGTGTTGTCGAACGATAGGCGCGCTCACATTGATCGATTGCGTCAGTCCGCTCATCCAATGGCGAGAGATTCCAACGCGCGCAGCGCGCGCAGACCACCCACAGCCGTCCCTTCCTGGCGTCGAAGGCAATCCGACGTCCGACTGGGAACGACTCGATTGACTCATTCGCGCCGAGAGGACCGTTGCAGAAAAGACAGCTGGAAAACACCGGTATCTAGTTGCCAGTGGCTCGTTGCAAGTGACTCGTGGTCAACATGTGTGATCGTTCGCACACAGTGAGACTGCGCGCAAGGAGCATGCGAGGCCTTCGGTACACTGATTAGCGCACTCTGGCTACAATTCACCGAACCTTAATCCTTCCTCAATGCTCGCTCCATTCTTCGCCGCGCTCCTGTTGCAGTCGGCCTATCAACAGCCGGGCGCAGTCAAGAACCCGGCCGAGTCGTCACCGCCGAGCGGAGACACCATCGGCTACTGGCAGCAGCGTGTGCATTATCGGATCTACACGCGTCTCGATGAGGCAGCATCGCGTCTTCACTCTCGCGGCGAGCTGGTGTACGTCAACAACTCGCCAGACACGCTGCGCGAGATGTACTTCCATCAGTACTTGAACGCTTTTCGGCCCGGCTCGAAGTGGAGTGAAGTCGACGAGCGCGAAGGCCGTGTCCGATTTCAGAATTTGCGTGATCCGGACTACGGCTATGAGCGCTTCACGTCGCCGCCCACGGTCGATGGCGCACCGGTCTTTATAGACTACCCTGGCTCGCCCGACAGCACGGTCGTCCACTTCCGTCTGCCGCGCGCGCTACCGCCTCACGACTCCATTCGAGTGCAACTCGAATGGGACGCGCGTCCGTCAACCGTGCTGCGTCGGCAAGGACGGCGAGGTCGTACGTGGGATTTCGCACAGTGGTATCCCAAGGTCGCGGTGTACGATCGCGCCGGGTGGGAGCCGAATCCCTTCGTGCCGGCTGGTGAGCTCTACGGCGAGTATGGCACGTACGACGTGACGATGCTTCTGCCGCAGGATCAGATCGTTGTCGCCACAGGCGTGCCCGTCTACGGCGATCCCGGCTGGGAGCGTGCCAAACGCGGCGGCGAAGTTCGTCTCGCGCGCAGCGCCTACGGTGACACCGCCGCGCCTAACGTGGAAGTACCGGCGGGATATCGCGCAGTGCGCTTTCTCGCCGAGAACGTGCACCATTTCGCCTGGTCGGTGTCGCCGGAGTACCGGTACGAGGGCGGTATTTTCGTCAGGCAAATACCATCGACGCATTACCCGACGTGGGACACGGTCTCGATTCACGTCTTCTATAAGCCCGGCGACGACACGACCTGGGGGGGCGGACGCGCCCTGTCGCGCACGATTCAGGCGCTGCGATGGCTCGAGTCGATCTGGGGACCGTACGCGTATCCACAGTTTTCGAACGTGCACCGGCTCGAGGGCGGCGGCACCGAATTCCCGATGATGATCATGGATGGCGGCGCCAGCCTCGGACTCATTCTCCACGAGGGCGGACACAATTTTACGTACGGCATCCTCGGCAACAACGAATGGCGGTCGGGCTGGATGGACGAGGGCTTGACCTCATACCAGACATCGTGGGCGCAGAAGCTCACGCCGCAGGAGCTGGTGACTCAAGCGTTGCCGCCGCCGCGAATCCCGGAGGGCTATCGCGTCAACGCGAAAACGATTCCGCCGTCGCAGTCAGCCAATCTCGATCTCATTCAACTCGAGCTCGAGGGACGTTCGGAGCCGATCGGCACGAACGCCCGCGACTTTCGCGACTTTGGAATTTATAACGTGATGATCTACAGTCGCGCCGAGTTGATGTATTCGCATCTGCGCGATGTGCTGGGCGACAGCGTTTTCCGCGACTTCTTCCACGACTACTACACCCGGTGGGCATTGAAGCACGTCGACGAACCCGCGATGCGTACCTCGGCGGAGCGCCGATTCGGGCATGACCTCGGCTGGTTCTTCAACCAGTGGGTCTATAACACTGGTTTGCTCGATTACGCCCTGCACGACATTAGTTCGACACAACGCCCAGATGGGCGATGGGTGACCCATGTCGATCTCGTGAGGCGCGCCGAGTATCGCCATCCGATGCTCGTCGGAGCGAGGGTCGGATCGACATGGACGCTCGTGCGCGGCGATGCCCTGAAGGATCGGCAAACGTTGGAGATCGTGACGCCGAACAAGCCGGAGGAAGTGCGGATCGATCCGTATCACTTCACGTGGGACTGGGATCGCCGGAACGATGTCGAGTCGCGCGGCTTCCTGGGGATCAGGAATCCGCGATATGTGTTCGACTGGCCCTTCCTGCAGCAGAACGATCGCGATCACTCGCTGATCGCGCTGATGCCGCAGCTCTGGTACTCGGAGCCGCTTTCGCGCGGAGCGTGCGCGACGCTCGACTGTCACGGTCAGGCGGTGACGTTCGGCTTGCGCGCCCGAGCGAGCTATCTGACGATGGTGGACAAGTATGACCTCGGCCTCGGCGGCACGGCGGGCCCAATCCGGCCAA
>DATEGN010000292.1:0-4054 GCA_035280125.1 Gemmatimonadaceae bacterium
GACACGACCGCACGCAAAGAACTCGAGTTGCAGCTCGCTCAGTCTCAGAGAATGGAGGCGGTGGGCCGACTCGCCGGCGGCGTAGCTCATGACTTCAACAACCTCTTAACCGTCATCAAGAGCTACAGCACGATGCTTCTCGAGGCACTCGAGGGTGATGGCCGTCGCGAAGACGTGGAAGAAATCGCCGCAGCCGCAGACCGCGCGGGCGCGCTCACACGTCAGCTGCTTGCCTTCAGCCGCCGGCAAATGATGCAGCCACGACCACTGCACTTGAATGTGGTCGTGACCGACATCGAGAAGATGCTGCGCCGATTGATCGGCGAGGACATCACGCTCGTCACCCGGTTGGAATCAGATCTCTGGCTCGTGCACGCCGATCCCGGACAGATCGAGCAAGTGGTAATGAATCTCGCTGTGAACGCGCGCGACGCGATGCCGGACGGTGGACGCCTGACGATCGAGACCACCAACATCACACGCGACGCACGCCGCTACGTGATGTTGGCAATCACCGACACGGGAGTCGGGATGACCCCAGAGGTCCGCGCACACTTGTTCGAGCCCTTTTTCACTACGAAGGAGCGCGGTAAGGGCACAGGGCTTGGGCTTTCCACTGTTTACGGCATCGTCAAACAGTCTGGTGGTGACATTGCCGTGCATGCGGAGCCGGGCCGGGGCGCAACGTTCAAGATCTTCCTGCCGCGATACGTCCTCGACCAAACAGCACGGGCAGACGTCGAGCAGATCGCGCCGGCAGCACCTCGCGGCAGTGAAACGATCCTTCTCGTCGAGGACGATCCGTCACTGCGCCTGCTCGCCGAACGAATTCTTCGCAGCTACGGCTACACGGTACTCGTGGCAAGCACTGGGCAGCGCGCACTCACGCTCGTCGAGGCCTTCACCGGAACGATTCATCTCGTCACGACAGACGTCGTTATGCCGGAAATGAGCGGCACGATACTCGTCGAACGCCTCGTTTCGATTGTTCCCAATATCCGCGTTCTCTTCATGTCGGGATACACGGATGACGAGGTGGTCCGCCGAGGGATCTTCGATCGCCGTGCTGGATTCCTTCAAAAGCCCTTCACTCCCGACCAGCTCGCCTTCAAGGTGCGAGAAGTTCTCGATCGAGATAATTCGGATCCGTTGACTCGTCGCACATAGACGGCTATCTATAACTTCGATGCCGATTGATCACGAACGCTTCGCCCGTGTTGCCAAGGCGCTCGCCGATCCACGGCGGTTTCAGATACTCGAAGAGATCGCCAATTGCCGTGAAGTCGGCTGCCAGCGGTTGTGCGAGCAATTCCCAGTCGCCCAACCGACGATGTCGCACCATCTCAAGGAGCTGGCGCGGGCGGGACTCATCGAGCCCTGGCGTGAGGGACAGTTCGTGTTCTATCGCTTTCGCGCCGACGTGTTGCACGAGTACCTGACCGCGCTCGAAGCTCGGCTCGGCATGGGTGGGCCAACTGGGACCCGACGAGTGGCCGAGGGACGCGCTCGAGATGTGGAAGCCCGGCTCCGTCGAGAAACGAGGGGCTGAGTCGGCGCCGAGGCGCACCACGGGCACGGGATCTTCTTGACGTATTTGGTAGTTATATAGATGCATATAGAAATGCCGATTCTATGAATCGGCGGAGGTGAAGGATGAATGAGGTCAGAAGCGACGCTCCAGTTTTTGAGGTGACGGACGAGAGTTTCGCTGTTGAGATCGAGTCGCATCGCGGCGTGGCGGTCGTCGATCTCTGGGCGGAGTGGTGTGGCCCGTGCCGAGCATTGGGTCCGGTTGTAGGAGATCTCGCACGTGAATTCGACGGGCGAGTGAAAGTCGCCAAGCTGGATATCGACAACAATCCGGTGACCACCGCGCGTTACAACGTGCGGTCGATCCCGACGCTTCTCTTCTTCCGCGACGGAAAGCTCGTGGAATCCGTTGTTGGACTACGTTCGAAGAACGAGCTCGCCGCGCGCATCGCCAAGCACGCGGCTTGAGGAGGAGGGTGGACGGTAGGGCGGGGAGGACAAACATGAAGTCGAAAAATTCGAGAGCGGCTAAGCGGTTGCCTGCACGTGCCAACATTTCCGCGGCAGAAGGCGCCGAGCTGCTCGATCTCTACATTTCGGAGTTGTCGCGCGCACCTGTGCGCTCGGCACCCGATCAGAAGGACCTAGCGCGTCGCTATCGTGACGCGTCGCTTCCGCTCGCCGAGCGCGAAGCGGCCCGGGCGGAGCTCATTCGCGCGAACCTGCGATTCTCATTCTCGATCGCGAAGCAATACCAGCACCGTGGTCTCGGTCTCGAAGATCTCGTGAGCGAGGCGAATGCCGGTTTGGTGCGCGCGGCCGACAAATACGACCCAGACGTCGGGGTCAACTTCATCAGCTATGCGGTGTGGTGGATCCGGCAGGCGCTGTCGTCTGCGGTGACCAAACACGGCCATGCTGTTCGCGTCCCGTTGGGTCGCGCGACGGATGTGTCGCGTATTGCGCGGGCACAGCACGTTCTTCGGGACAAGCTGGGTCGGGAGCCGAGCGATGAGGAGGTTGCCCAAATCGCGGAGTTGGATATCGAGTTGGTTCGAAGTATCCGCGCTCTGTCGCAACCGACGCACTCGTTCGACGAGCCTGTCGCCGGTCGTCGTGGTGATCCATCTCGTCTTACGCTGGCCGACGTGATCGCAGTCGAGCCAGCCGACGATGCGCCGAGTGGCGCGCCGACGCTCGAGGACGAGTCGCGGCGCGCAGCGCTCGATCGGGCAATGGATGTTCTGAGCCCGCGAGAGCGTCAGGTGCTCGTGATGTACTACGGCCTGGGCGGTGACGAACCGATGACACTCAAGCAGATCGGTCATGCTTTCGGCGTGAGCCGCGAGCGTGTTCGACAGCTGCGGGAGCGCGCACTCGGTCGGCTCCGAAGCGACAAAGCAAGACAGCTTTTCCAGGAGTCAGCGGCGTGATAGTAGGAGCGGAGCTCGAGCCCCTCGCCTCCCCCGACGGCGAGGTGCTCGACGCTTACTCACGCGCGGTGGTCGGGGCAGTGGAACGTGTCGGACCCGCGGTCGTGCACCTCGAGATAGCGGGCGTGCCGGTTCCCACGCAGCGTCGAGGCGTACCCGGTGAGGGCAGCGGTACCGGATCAGGCTTCTTTTTTACGCCTGACGGCTTCTTGCTGACGAACAGCCACGTTGTTCATAGCGCTCGGGAAGTTCGAGCGACGTTTGTAGACGGATCGAGCTACGCGGCCTACCCGGTTGGTGACGATCCATCGACCGACTTGGCTGTGCTCAAGGTCGACCATGCGGCGCCGGCCTTTGCGGCGCTGGGCGACTCGAGCCGGATTCGTCAGGGTCAGCTCGTTATCGCAATCGGTAACCCTTTAGGATTCCAGGCGACAGTTACTGCCGGTGTCGTGAGTGCGCTCGGCCGCACGATGCGATCGCAGTCCGGTCGCCTTATCGACGGTGTGATTCAGACGGACGCAGCGCTGAACCCGGGCAATTCCGGTGGTCCGCTCGTGAACTCGCGCGCCGAGGTGGTGGGAGTGAATACGGCGATCATCGCGGGCGCGCAGGGAATCTGCTTCGCGGTCCCAGCGAACACGGCGCAATTCGTGGCGTCTCGACTCATCCGCGATGGGCGCGTGCGCCGGAGCTATATCGGCGTCGTCGGGCAAACGATCTCGCTCACGCGCCGGCATGCGCAGCGCTTTCATCTGGCAGTTCAGGGCGGTGTGCTCGTCATCGACATCACCCCGGACAGTCCCGCGGCTCGCGCCGGACTGCGCGCGCGTGACATCATTCTCGGGCTCGATGGTGGCGTCGTGGGCAGCGTCGATGACTTACAGCGTCAGCTCACCGAGGAGCTCATCGGCCGCGACGCTGAGCTGTCGATCTTGCGCGCAGGTGTACAGCAGAGTCTCAAGGTGCGTCCGGCAGAAAATGCCTAATGCGTCAGCCAGTTCGTTGAGACTCTGAGCCGGCTGCGGCTCCGGCGAGCAGACCGAGCAAATCTCTCTCGCTCATAGATACCCAGCCTTCCGGAATTGGCG
>DATEGN010000293.1:0-6147 GCA_035280125.1 Gemmatimonadaceae bacterium
CGTCGCGAGCGCTATACCGTAGCGAAGCACGAAAACGAAGTGGGTCGAGAGGAGTACCATCGCCGTGCGTCGAAGCCGCATTCTCGTTGTCGATGACTATGTCCCTGTCGCACACGCGATCGCGCAGTTGTTGCGTCTGTCAGGACACGCTGTGATGACGGCGTTTGCCGCCGACGAAGTCATGAACGCTGCGCGTGCGTTCCACCCTGATGTCGTCCTGCTCGACATCGGGCTTTGCGGAGAGCACGATGGCGTTGCCGTCGCCGGATGGCTCCGCGAAGAAGCCAGCTTCGACAGTACGCTGCTCGTTGCACTCACTGGTCGTTGTGACGGAGAGGACGACGACCGCATCGCGACCGCCGGCTTCGACTACCACTTGGTGAAGCCCGTGAGCTTCGACGAGCTCGAGGCAATCATCGAAACCGCTCCCGAGCGAAGCGCCGCAGGACCAAAGGGCAATAGCGTCGCTGGCTGAAGATTTCGATCGTCCCCGGCACCCGTCGGCGCACCCCTGATGCGTCGATCGGCGATGTCATCGATCGGAGAGACGCATGTCCATCGTCACCGCCGCTGCATCCGTACCGCACGGTGCCTCGTCGCTGCCGCCGACGACCAACATGGTTTGGATTCCTTCCGGCGAGTGTGTGATCGGATCCGACGCGCATTATCCCGAAGAGCGGCCGGCGCATCGCGTGTCGGTGAACGGCTTCTGGATCGACGAGTGTCCGGTGACCAACGAGCAATTCGCTCGCTTCGTCGATGCGACTGGCCACGTGACCTTTGCCGAGCTGCCGCCCAATCCGGCGGATTATCCCGGCGCGATTCAGGAATTGCTCAATCCCGGATCGCTCGTCTTCACGAAGCCCACGCACCCCGTGGACATGAGCCACATGTCCAACTGGTGGGCATTCATTCTCGGCGCGGACTGGCGGCATCCCCAGGGCCCCGATAGTTCGCTCGAGGGACTCGGCGAGCACCCCGTGGTGCACGTGGCGTATGCCGATGTCGAGGCGTACGCGACATGGATCGGGAAGGAAATCCCGACGGAAGCCGAGTGGGAATATGCCGCACGCGGAGGGCTCGACAACGCCGTGTACGCGTGGGGCAATGAATTCCTGCCTAACGGCCAGTTCATGGCCAACACCTGGCAGGGTCGATTCCCGTACGAGAATCTTCGCGCCGATGGATACGAGGGCACGTCCCCCGTCGACGCCTTTGCGCCTAACGGTTTCGGTGTGCGCGACATGATCGGCAACGTGTGGGAGTGGACGGCCGACTGGTATCGCACCTCGCACGCGGCGCGGAGCAACTGTTGCGGTCCGAGTGCCGCCGCGGCCAGTATCGATCCGTGTCTGCCGGAGATTCGCATTCCGCGTAAGGTGCTGAAGGGCGGCTCGCATCTCTGCGCGCCGAACTATTGCCGACGGTATCGGCCGGCGGCGCGCTACCCACAACCAATCGACACCTCCACGAGCCACGTGGGATTCCGGCTCATTGTGCGACACGCCTCGAATCGTGACGCCGCTGCTGCGCTCTCCTAGATGGCGACAATTTTTGTCGAGCCGGCTGTGGAGCTCCGACAACGGTGCGGCGCTGCTGCTCGCGATTGCGGCACTGGCGCCGGCGTGGAGTAGCTACCGTCGATTTCCAAACTGTAATCGTTGCCAGCATGCTCTTCTTCGCCGGCGCGGTCCGTCCACTCGTTGGACCAAAGTTACGGAGTTTCTTGCTTCTGATCGCCACGCTGTTGTGTCTCACGGCCGTGGTGCGACTCCTGATGACGCCCCTGATGCGTTAGGCGGCGCCCGTCGGGTTTCACCGAAAAACAACGCGACAGATCGTGGGCTTTAGGGCCAATGGAGCCTGCGTTGCGTACGCGGTCATCATCCAACGACCGCCTTGCGACAGCTTGCACGTCGAGCGGCGGAGACGGTTGACCTTGTTGCCTGAGGTGCAGGATGAGCGCGGTACAATTCGGCTTTCGCGTCATGCGTCGAGGATGGCTCATGGCGTCTCTCGCGGCGAGCATCGCCGCCGTTCACCAACCAATCGCAACGGCCGACCCGACATTCGTTCCCGGTCCGTGTCCACCGCGAGCGAGGAGCGTCGCCGGCGTCGACAGCACGTGGGTCAAGTGCGGAACGGTGCGCGTCCCGCAGGACCGTGCGAACCCGACCAACAAGAAGCTGGCGCCGGTCGTTCTCCCCGTGGTCGTCTACGAGGCGCCCAGCGCGAGATCAAAAACACCGCTTGTCTTTCTTGCTGGCGGGCCTGGAGAGCCCGCCATTGATGTCGTGACCGAGGTCTTCCTGCCGTCGCCGGTTGGCCAGCTCACGCTCCGCGAGCGTCCGATCATCGCGTTCGATCAACGTGGCATTGGCGACAGCGCGAGCGGCGCGTCACCAACGCTCGGCATTCTGGCCTATCATTGGCGCGCCACACGCGACGAGTCCATCGGGACGCTCGTCGACTCCGCGAAGCGAATCGTGTCGCGCCTTCGAGACGAGGGTATCAATCCGGTGAACTTCACGACGCTGCACGCGCTCGAGGACACTCGAGACGTGCTCCGATCGCTCGGCTATGACCACATGCTGCTCTTCGCGACCTCATATGGGACGAAGGTTGCGTTGCAGCTCATGCGTGTGTATCCCGACATGATCGAGGCGAGCATTCTCGACGGCGTGGCGCCGCCCCAGAGCATCGACTCCTTCGATCCAGCCGTGCTCGACGAGCGGCGCCGCGCGGTCGCCGAACGATTGATCGATGACTGCGAGAAGAGCTCGACCTGCAGCTCCGAGTACCGCGAGCTGCGCGCGGTCGCGAGCACGCTGGATCGCAGCGATGCGCCGCCGGTTCACATCGTCGTCCACCTTCCCTCGGGCGGTGGATGGTTCGATCTGGATCTCCGCGGCCGCGACCTGTTGAGCGCGGTCGGTGCGTACGCGGGGACGGAATTCGCGCGCGCCATGCCGCAGGTGCTCGAGGAGCTCGCGCATGGTGATACCGTTAGGCGAATGATGTCACCCGAGCTCGTGCTGCACGTCGTGCACGAGACCGCGCTGGCGCGTACGGCGGGGCCGAACTATCCCGTCATTTACCATATCGTGCTCTGCGGCGACATTCCCTCCGGCGTTCTGCAGGCGGGTGGACGCGCCGTCTGTGACGCGCTGGGTGTTCCCTTCGGCGGCATGGATGCGATCAATCCGGTGACGAGCGACGTACCGACGCTGATGTTATCGTCGACGTACGATGCGCAAACGCCACCGGAGATGGCGGAGCAGGCGGCGCGAACCTTAGCGCACAGCTATCGCGTGCTCTTCGGCGGCGTTGGACACTTGGCATACGCGCGACCCGTGAGCGCGTCCTGCGTCGCCGTCATCGCTCATGCGTTCCTGCTCGATCCCGTACATCGGCCGCCGGATCCATGTTCAAAGTCGCTCATCCCTTCTTTCCTGCCGCGCTCCGCTGACCTGAGACTGGTTCCGCGCTGATTGTTCCCGCCGACCGGCGTGTGCCGACGAGCGACCGCTCGTCTTCCATCTCGCGGGACAAGAAGAAGTTGAGCGCGGTACGGATCGTTGCGATCGCCGCAAGGATGCCAAGCTGGTCCCACGTCGGCGAGATGGCGGTCTGCAGCACGTCCGAGGCGAGCTGGAACTCGAGCGCCAGGGCGAGATAGCGCGCAAAATCCAACCGGACCGCACTGAATCGGCGACGGCCCCGTATGGCTGCGGGAAGACCGAGAGCGGCCTGCACTCCACCCGTAGCGATGACGAGCACACTCGCCAGGTCGAGCCCGAGGTGCATCCACTCCGTGAGCGAGTCGATTGCCGCGACGGCGGCTCGGGTGTCAGCCGGAAACATCGGCGCGCGCCGGGTTGGCCCTCGGTCCACTGTCAGGCCCCGGGACCGGGCAGATAATCATCCTCATGGCAGCACGAGGGACGCGCTGCGAGGAATGGGAGGCGCCGATGCGAGTTGCGATGAATCCGTGGATGAACGAATACCTCGTGCGCGGCTTCATCGCGCTGGCACTCGTGTTCTTTCGCGTCAAGCTGGGTGCGCTCGTCCCCCGAAGAATCGGTCGTCGGTGACATGAGCAGCTGCTCATGTCATCAATATGCTTCGCCAAGGCGGAGATAGAACGCGGCGCCATTGCGGCCCCACGCAATGTCGGCGCCAACCTTCACGTGCCACGATTCCCACACGAGATAGCGGAGCCCGACCCCGCCGCTCGGCAGGAGCTGATCCAGAGCGAGATCCGAGAACGATGGCGCGACGGCGCCGACGCCGCCAAAGCCAACGGCGCCAAATCGGTCGCCGAGTGGGAGGCGAAATTCTGCCTGCGTGGTGAGCATTGTGTTGTCGCGGTACCGCCCAGCCGCGTAACCTCGAAGGTCCGAGTTGAGCCCATAGAGGCAGAGCTCCCACACGGGCGCGAGACTGCCGACGCTACAGGCCTGTAATCGCAACGCGAGCACGGCAGCGTGCGACGACAGCGCAACGTATTGGTTGATCCATCCGCGATACCAATTGAATTGTGGATCGGACCCCAGCCATTCCCGCGAGAACATCGCCTGGACCTCGCCGAGCGTGCCGTTCGTCGGCTCATCGGGGATGTTGCGCGTATCGTAGGAGCCCTGAATGCCTAACGCGGACAGGTGATAGCTGTTGTCCGACTGGGCGAGGACCGCCACCGAATCGGTCGCGCTGGTCGATTCGAGCTTTCTCAAAGATGTCCCAACGCCGCGATGGAGATAGCGTGGTCCGATATAGAATCGCCCGATGAGTCGGCCAAGATATTCGATCATCTGCGAGTCGCCGCTCTGCGAGATGTCGACCGATCGGTTCGCATTGCCCTGCTCGAAGCCGACGCCGAAGAAGTCGTAGTTGAAGCCGAACCAGAGGAAGCCGAGCGCGCCGGTGCGCGCTCCGTTCTGGAAGAACACGCGGCTCGCCACCTCCGCGAGCCAGCTCTGCGTGTCGCTGTAGGCCGCGCCGACGCCAACGATGGATTTGGGCGACGCGGAATCGATGCTGAACAGCAGCGCGGCCACGCCGCCCAGCGCGAAGCCCAGCTGGGGCGTGGAACGCACCACCGGAATACCGATGAAGCCCCCGTTGTGGACGCCTGGTGTGGATGGCGTGCGCGAATCGGTCGGCAACTCGATGCCCGGCGTCGGATCCTGCGCCACCGCGGCTCGCGAGCACAACACGAGGGCGATGAGCAAACAGTAACGTCTCACCATATCGGAGCGTAGACCGTCGCGGCGCGGACCGGGGAGTGGACCTTTGGCTAACCACCGCGCACGCCGCCGGCAGCCGGCCCAGGCTGTCCGCCCTGTGACCATTCGTCCAATGTCAGCCGATGCGGCACGCCAAGACCTTACGCTCGCACGCAGTTACCCAGGGAGGCAAAACGATGAAAACCAACGCACCGGCCGTCAGGAACGTAGTGCGTTCCCATCTGTCACCACTCGTTCTCGCGGCGCTCGCCTTTGGGTTGCCTGCGGCGGCGCAAGAGCCACAGCCGCAGCCGCTGCCGCCCATGGTCACTCACGCCGATGGGCAGAAGGCGAAGTTCTCGGGTATCGTCGTCGACCGGCACGGCGACACCATTCATCTGCGTGAGGGAGACGTGGCGACCCACACGATTCTCCTGAACGACGACACCCGCATTTCGACGCCGAGCGGATTGTTCAAAATGAGTCGGAAGAAACGCGACGCGTCGGCGATCATGCCCGGGCTCATGATGCAGGTGGAAGGTCGCGGCAGCTCCGACGGCGCACTCGTCGCTGACGAGATCCACTTTTCGACACGATCGATGAAGGTCGCTCAGCAGATCAATGTCGGAGGCGAGGTCGTGCGAAACCAGACCATCGCCAATACCGACAGCATCGAGAAGGTCAAACGCCGCCTCGCGGATAGCATTACGCACGTCAACGCCCGAGTTACGAATCTCGATAACTACGAGCAAAGGCTGTCCGTGGTCGTCAACTTCCCGACGAACTCGTACGAGCTGGTGGACGGCGCCAAGGGCGTACTCGACGACATGGTGGGCCGCACGACCGGGCTGAAGGGCTACATCATCGTGGTCAAGGGATTCGCCGACACGACCGGAACGGCCCCGTACAATCTCCAACTGAG
>DATEGN010000294.1:0-2360 GCA_035280125.1 Gemmatimonadaceae bacterium
AGTCGACGACGACGTACCCGTTTCGCGTCTTCAATTTCAACGAGCTGGACGAGGTGGTGCGCTCGGTGCCCCTTCGCCCGGGATACCGCGCCATCGTCCCGCTCTACTCCGAAGGCGACAACGCGCTCGAGACCGACTCCGTCGACGTGGAAGGAACGGACAGTTCCGGTGTGTGGAACGTTCGCTTCGCCGACAAGGTGATCATCGGCCACTACGGCATTGATGGCGCAACCCGGAGGATCGTGCGATACGAGGTCAATCGCCACGCAGACAAAGCTCACTTCTGTTACCTCTTTGGCAGCGATTCTACCCGCACGTGCCCCGCTCGCCGTGCGGCAGGTCAGGCACGCGTTTCGCGGTCGAACGCCGAGCTGCCGCGCTGGCTCACACTGCCAGAAGCACCGCCAATGCCGCGGCCCGACACGTCGGAGATCGTTGCCGCAAGCGGCGGTGCACGACTGTATGCAGCCATCTTTCACCGTGGCGGCGCGTCACCCGTGCTGCTTCTGCATGGCGGCCTCGAGAATTCTGACGTCTGGTCGTCGGAAGTCGCGCGGCTTTCGCCGTCACACGAGGTCATCGTCATCGACACGCGCGGTCATGGCCGGAGCACACTCGGCGACATCCCTCTGTCGTACGCGCTGTTTGCCGAGGATGCGATCGCCGTACTGGACTCGCTGCACATTCCCAGCGTCGTCGTCGTTGGCACGAGCGATGGCGGCATCACGGGGCTCCGGCTCGCCATCGACGACCCGCAGCGGATCGACGGCCTCCTAACGTACGGCGCCAATTTCGACAGTACCGGCAACCCGAGCGCTCCGCCCGACAGCGCAATGGACGCGCTCGGCCGGCTCTATGTAGGCCACGCAAAGACCGACTATGAGCGCGTCTCGCCAACGCCGGGCAATTTTCCGAAGCTCGAGATCGCGCTCGGTAAGCTCTATGCAAGGGAGCCGGCGATCTCGCACGCCGCTCTCAGAAGCATTCGAGCGCCGACCACTATCGTCGATGGCGATCACGAGCAATTTGTCACGCGTGCACACACCGGGCAGCTTGCTGCGCTCATTCCCGGCGCGCATCTCGTCGTCATGCCCGGCGTGAGCCACGACGGACCCGTGCAAGATCCCGACGGTTTTCATCGCATCGTCACGCAGTTCCTTGCGGCAGCTCGACACGGTTCGCATGCCAGCGTTAGGCAGGAATTCGAGGGGGCCGTGGGTTGTGCAGCTCGTTGAGCCGTATGCGACGGAAACGCCGTGGATTGATCGTGCTTCACGCCGTCTGCTGCGCCACGTGTACGTCAACACGAAAACCGGTTCGCGCGAACACGTCGAATGGTAGTTTCCCGCTTGCCAAACCTCCGGATTGTGGCGCCGGAGCCGGAGTTGCAGCCGTTCATCAACAAAATTTGGACCTTCGAGAGCCCGTTAGGCCTTCCGCCATCAGTGCGTAATCTCGCCGTACCAAATGGCTGCTCAAAACTCACCTTCGCATACGGGAACTCCTTCGTTTCAACGGCGAACGGCCAATCCAAAATCCGCGCCGCGGAGCGGCTGAATATCATCGGCTGCCGAGACAGCTCCATCCAGCTCGAGTCCAACCCAGGTCACATCGGCTGCATTGGCATCGAGTTCCGTCCTCACGGCGCGCTCCCATTTTTCGGCGTTCCGCTCGAGGAAATCCGCGACGTCATCGACGACGCCGACGTCGTGTTAGGCCGCTGGGGTCGCCATCTGCAGGGGGGCTTGAACGACTGTGGGATCGCCGCTGACCGAATCGAACTCCTGCAGCAGGAGCTGATCGTTCAGTTGCGCAAATGCCAACGCGAACGGCGCTGGCAGAAGTGCGAGCGGGAATTCGCGCTCGTAGGACACTGCGTGCGCGCGCTCGAGTCGGCCGACGGCCTGGTTCCGATTCGATCGCTGCAGCGCACGACCGGGTATTCAATGCGTCATCTCGAGACGTTGTCGCGGCAACACGTTGGCCTGTCGCTGAAAACGCTCGCGGGCATATTCCGATTTCAACGGTTCCACCGCGCGTGGGCCCGTGGACAGCCGTACGAGTGCGTCGCAGGAGTTGTAGGTCAGCACTTCTACGATCAGTCGCACTTCTCAAAGTCGTTTCGGCGAATGACCGGTTACTCTCCGGGGCAATATTTCCGTCATATCAGAAACGATTTTGGACGTCAGCTGTCGCTCGGCGAGGGAGATATGTGTTGACGCCTGCGGCCACGAGTCCATTTCGTGGTCCTACGGCATTCGCGGGTCGCACGAGCAGCCACCCCGCGTGCGCGCCGCAGTGGTGGACACTTCGCTTATTTACAAGACGGAGCCCGTTTTTCCCCCCATTATCGGAAGAAC
>DATEGN010000295.1:0-3775 GCA_035280125.1 Gemmatimonadaceae bacterium
GATTAGGTGCAGATTCCTCGCTGCGCTCGGAATGACAGGCGTCCCCCGTCCCCGTTCCCCGTTCCCCGTCTGCTTACAGATCTCGGACGGACCCTTTGGTCCCTTAGTGAACTCCTTATCACGTAAGAGGGTTTACGCGGAGCAAGTTGCGCGAGTACCCTTGAACAGCGGCATTGCTGTCTCCGCTTGGTGTTACCGCGTCAGAGCGTAAGGGTCAGGCACCGGCGATGTGTCTTCATGACAGGCGAGGTTAGTTGCAAGCCTATGAGGCACGTCACTTGCCCGCCTGCACTGGCGCACCGGGACGCGGGCATGCATGCACCGCCCGCGCCCCGGGGAATTCTTTTAGCTGCGGCTCGTCCGCGAGGACTCGAAATGCTTTCGAATCGCGCGCGTTGGGTGGTCCGACGTATACCGCTCCTCGCTTTGCTCTCTCTCATCGCTGCGCCATTGACGCGTGTTTCGGCGCAGTACTTCGGACGGAACAAGGTCCAGTACGAGAAATTCGACTGGAGAATCATCCGCTCCGATCATTTCGACAACTTCTTCTATCCCGCCGAGTCGCTGATCGTAGGTGATGCCGGTCGCTTGGCGGAGCGGTGGTACACGCGACACTCGGACACCTTCCGTCACGCGTTCGATCGCAAATCGCTGATCTTCTACGCCGACCATCCCGACTTCGAGCAGACGAACGTCATCCCGGATCAACTCGGCGAGGAGACGGGAGGTGTCACCGAAGGAATCCGCACTCGAGTGATCATGCCCTTCACGGGCATTTACTCGGATAACGACCACGTGCTCGGTCACGAGTTGGTGCACGTCTTCCAATACAACATTGCTGAAGGCGCACCGGGCGGAGGACTCCAGCGACTGAACGCGTTGCCCGGCTGGCTGATCGAAGGTATGGCCGAGTATTTCTCACTCGGCCGTCAGGATCCGCTCACGGCAATGTGGATGCGCGACGCGGTGATGCGAAACAAGTTCCCGACGATCAAGCAGCTCACCACCGATCCGCGCTTCTTCCCCTATCGTTACGGTCAAGCGCTGTGGGCGTATGTCGGCGGTAAGTGGGGCGATCGCGCGATCGTCGACGTGTATCGAACGTCACTCCGAGTGGGTTGGGACGCAGCGCTCATTCGCGTGCTCGGCATCAACGACGACTCGCTCTCGAAAGAGTGGGCAGCCGCGAACCGCGCGATGTACCTGCCCCAGATCGCCGGCCGGCAGAAGCCCGACTCCATCGGCAAGACGATCATCGGCCTGGGCAGGAAGCTGAGTGAACAGCAGAACGTTTCGCCGTCGGTGAGTCGCGACGGTAACTACCTCGCCTTCGTCACCCAACGCAATCTGTTCACGACGGACATCTACATCGCCGACGCACACACCGGGAAGCTGATCAAGAAGCTCGGTGGTCCGGAAAGCGACCCGCACTTCGACGCGATCAGCTTCATCAACTCGTCAGGCGACTGGTCGCCCGATGCGAGTAAGTTCGCGTTCATCGTGTTCGCCAACGGCAACAACGAGATCGCGATCCTGGACACGCGCACGACACACGTCGAGCGGCGCATCAAGATTCCCGGCGTCGGCGCGATGAGCCACGTGTCGTGGTCGCCCGACGGACGCAGCCTCGCGATCTCGGGTCAGCACGGCGGCATTGGCGATCTGTTCCTGCTCGATCTGCAAACCGAGAAGGTGAAGCAGCTCACGAACGATCGGAACGCGGAGATCCAGCCGGCGTGGTCGCCAGACGGCCGCACACTCGCCTTTGCAACCGATCGCGGGCCGGAGACGGACTTCACGACGATGAAGTTCTCGCCGCTGCAGATCGCGACGATGGACATCGAGACGGGCAGGATTACAGTTTACTCACCATTCCCGCACGCGGCGCACAACATCAATCCGCAGTGGACGCCGGATGGACGGGAGTTGTACTTCGTCTCGGATCCGGACGGCATTCCGAACATCTATCGCCTCAATCTGGCGACGAACGATGTCCGCCGCGTCACGAACACCTCGACGGGGATCAGCGGCATCACCTCGATCTCGCCAACGCTCACGGTTGCGCAGAAGACGGGACGCGTGTTGTTCACTTCGTTTCAGGGTCAGGGCTTCACGATTCGCGCGCTCGAGCCCAACGAGGCGCAGGGTGAGCCCGCGGTGCTGACCGACGGCGCGCAGATCGCGTTAGGCAGCCAGCTGCCGCCGGGCGACGTGACGCGCAGTCTGGTGATGACGTACCTCGCCGATCCAGTGGACGGCCTGCCCTCGGGCACCGATTTCCGCGTCACAGCGTATCATCCGTCGTTCTCGCTCGACGCGCTCGGCCAGCCGTCGGTGGGCGTCGTCGCCGGCGGTCCCTTCGGTACCGGCGTCGCGGGCGGCGTATCCGCGTTCTTCGGCGACCAGCTGAGCGACCAGACCATCGCCACCGCAATTCAAGCGAATGGAACGGTGAGGGACATCGGCGGCGCGATCTACTATACAAACTTGCGAAACCGGTGGAACTACGGCGTGGGCCTCGAGCACGTGCCGTATCTCACCGGCGGCATCTTCTACGGGACAGACAGCGCGAGCGGGCTGCCCACGATCAATCAAGTGCTCGAGCGGATCTACATCGATCAGGCATCGGTCTTCTCACAGTATCCGTTCGATCAGACAAGGCGCGTCGAGTTCAATCTCTCGGCAACGCGCCTCGGATTCGAAGCCGAGCTCGATCAATTGGTCACTGACCCGACATTTACCCAGGTCCTGAGCGAGTCACGCCAGAATCTGCCAATGCCGCCCGCGCTGTATTACGCGCAACCGGAAGTCGCGTTCGTCGGCGACAACTCGTTCGCCGCGTATACGTCCCCCGTCGCGGGTCATCGCTATCGACTTTCGTACTCGCCAACCATCGGCAACATCAGCTTCCAGACGCTGCTCGCGGATTATCGGAAGTACTTCTTCATGCGACCGATGACGCTGGCGTTCAGGGGCATCAGTTACGGCCGTTACGGAAAGGACGCCGAGAGTCCGCGACTGTCGCCGCTGTACCTTGGTGAGGAAACACTCATCAGAGGCTACGGCTTCGGGTCGATCAGTCAGGAAGAGTGTCTCGTCGGGCAGAGCCAGCAGAGCTCCTGCCCGGTGTTCGATCGCATGCTCGGGAGCAAGCTCGCTGTGTTCAACGCCGAGCTGCGCATTCCGCTCTTCGGTGGGTCTGAGTTTGGACTGCTCAACTTCCCCTTCCTGCCGACAGAGATCGCGCCGTTCTTCGACGGCGGTGTGGCCTACACCGGCGATCAGAAGCCGGACTTGCGGTTCTCGACCAATCCGATCGACGCGGCTCAGCGCGTGTCGGCAGCGTGTCAGAATCAGCCGGTCTCCAACCAGTCGAATTTCGGCATCGTCTGCACGGACCGCATTCCCGTATTCAGTACGGGCTTGTCGGCGCGGGTGAATTTCCTCGGCTACATGATCTTCGAGGCGTACTACGCGCACCCGTTCCAGCGTCCGGGGAAGAGTTGGGTGTGGGGATTCCAGTTGTCGCCGGGGTGGTAGATCGAGCGTTCGAGGATGAAGAAAGAGCGCGTCGAATACGGCGCGCTCTTTCTTCTTCCCGCTACGCACCACGCACCGGTCACTTCCCGGCTCACCACGAATACAGCGCCCGATAAATCTCGGCGTTACGCTTTACGATGCGGACGTAATCTCGGGTCTCCGTGAACGAGATTCGCTCGATGAAAGTCTCCGGATCGTCGGTGCCGGCCTTCGCGGCCCAGCGCGTCACGCGCGA
>DATEGN010000296.1:0-3144 GCA_035280125.1 Gemmatimonadaceae bacterium
CGCGACCCACGGCGGCGGCACCGGTCTCGCCACGCAACGCGAGTGTCTCGCCATGCTCGGCTGCGAGGGCGCTGGCCACGTCAACAAGCTCGCGGAAATCGTCGCCGGCGTCGTACTCGCCGGCGAGCTTTCACTCGCTGCCGCGATCTCCGCGAACGAATGGGTCGGCGCGCATGAGCGGTTCGGGCGAAAACGATGAGCGCGCGCCGAACGGTCGCCGCGATGGACGCGCCACGAACGGCGTCGATGCGCTCGGGTGCGCGGCGACGCCACTCTGCCAAGCAGCGACGTCGGTCACCAGCGCCCGCACTGGAACGCCTGGACGAGCGGCCACCGCCCGGGATCGTCGGGCGATTCTTCGCCACGCACCGTCACCTCATCGGGCTGCTCGCCGGCGGTCTCGTTACGCTCGATGCGTCGCGGCGGGCCGCGTTTCGACCGCGCCGCTCCGTCCGCGATGGACTCCTCCGGATGGGCGCGGCGCTCGTGCGCCCGTTCCTTCGCGCCGATCTTCGCGACCTCTCATTTGCGGCGCAGCTCCGGCGCCGGCTGGAGCTGTTGGGCCCAACGTACATAAAACTCGGGCAGATCCTCAGCCTGCGTGAAGACATCCTGCCTCATTCGATCACGCAGGAGCTTCGCGGGCTTCTCGATCAGCTCCCCGTCGTGCCGTTCGATCGCTTCGTGGAGCTCGTGGAAGATGATCTCGCGCGGCCGATCGTCGCGATGTTCTCGCACGTCGATCAGATGCCGTTAGGCTCGGCGTCGATTGCTCAGATCCATCGCGCGACGACTGTCGACGGCGATGACGTCGTGCTCAAGGTCGTGAAGCCAGGCATCACCGAGCTGCTGACGCGCGATGCACGTCTGCTTCGCGCGCTGGCCTCGCTGCTGCAAGTGCTCATTCCGCACTACCAACCGAAGCGTATCGTCGGCGAATTCGTCGATTACACGATGCGCGAAGTCGACCTCGAGCGCGAAGCCACGAACGCGGAGACCTTCGCCTCGAACTTCGCTGACATGACCGACGTCGTGTTCCCGCGAATCTATCGCGAGTATAGCGCGTCGCGCGTGCTGTGCATGGAGTATCTCGAGGGCCAGCGCCCCGATTCGGATGCCGCGCGCGCACTGCCGACCGAGGACCGGGAGCGTCTCGTCGACCTTGGCGCCGCCTCGATCATTCGCATGATCTACCGCGACGGATTCTTTCACGCCGATCTCCATCCCGGGAATCTGCTCGTACTCCCGGACGCGAAAGTCGGCTTCATCGACCTCGGTATGGTTGGTCAGCTCGATGCCGATCTGCGGCACCTGTTGCTCTACTATTACTACTCCCTCGTTATGGGCGATGCCGAGAGCGCAGCGCGCTATCTCGTCGCTGTTGCCCAACCGGGGTCGCACAGCGACGTGGCGGGCTTCCGGCGCGAGGTCATCGAGATCTCCAGTCGTTGGCGACATGCCGCGCGCTTCGAAAGCTTCTCGCTCGCGCAGCTCGTGCTCGAATCGCTCTCCCGCGGCGCCCGTTATCACATGTACTTCCCGGTCGAGCTCGTGCTGATGGTGAAGGCGCTCATCACATTCGAGGGTGTCGGACATGTGCTCCTTCCCGGCATCGATGTGGCGCGGGTCTCGCGCGCGCACATCCGGCGCATTTTCCTGGATCAGTTCAATCCGGTCCGGATCGTGAAGGAGGAGCTGCGCGGCGCCCCCGACGTTTTGGATGCTGTGGTCAAAGTGCCGTTGCTGATCACTGAGGGCTTACGCGTCCTCGAGCGTACGGCTCGCGCGCCTTCGGCTCCGAACCCCCTCGCTGGTCTGCGTCACAGCGTGCTCGCCGGTTTCGCTTTGCTTGGCGCCGTGATTCTCTTTGCGCTCGATCGGCCGTGGCCAATCTGGGCTCTGTTGTTAGGCGCCGCCGTCATCCTGGGCTTGCAGCGGGGAGCATGATGCTCGAGGCCCTAACGACCCTGCGCGGCGCGGCACCGGCAGCGCCAATCGACGTCGTGGCCTCGGATCCGTTCGATGCTGACTGGGCGCGCGCCCTGGAGCGAGCAGTTCTTCGGCCAATCAACGAGGTCTGGTTTCGCGTACAGGTGTTCGGCGCCGAGCACATTCCCAAAACGGGTCCGCTCATTCTCGCATCGAACCACAGCGGCAATGCATTTCCCTACGATGCGATCGCCCTCGATTCAGTGCTCTGGCAGCGCGATGACATGCGTGAGGAGGCAAAGCTGCGCACGGTTTTCGAGCCTTCGCTCTCGTCCGTGTGGTGGATGCGTCCCTACGGCATCGACAATTTCTGGCGCCGCGGGGGCGGCGTCGACATGACGTTCGACAACTTCGATCGCTTACTCGCGCGCGGCGACCGTGTCCTCTACTTCCCGGAGGGAGTGCCCGGCATCGGAAAAGGATTCAACAATCGCTATCGGCTGCGCCCATTTCGCACGAGCTTTCTGCTCCTTGCCGCCAGGCACCACGCGCCGGTCATCCCGATCTACGCGATCAACGCGGAGTGGTTGCATCCGTTCGGATACGTGTTTCGCCCTTTGGATCGGGTCATGCAGCGGGTCTTTCGTGTTCCGTTCCTGCCGCTGCCTCTTGGCCTCGCCGCGATCGTCTTTCCCTGGATCTGGTATCTTACTTTCCCCGCGCGATTGGTCTTCGTTGTCGGCGAGCCGATTGACGTCGAGGCGATCCTGCGCGACGAGGGAATCGCTTCGCTCGATGGCGTCGATCGTGCCGCGTTGCGTCGCGCGGCGAATCGTGTTCGTCTAACGATGCAGGACGCGCTCACGAGGTATGTGGAGGAGTACGGCAATCGGCCGTACGATGCGAAATCGCTGCTCGCCGCCCTCTGGCACGAGGGACGTCGACTGTATCGCTCGCTCCCACTGTGTTGGCCGGCGACATTCCTTCGACACGAGCGTGATCGACAGCGGCCGCCAGCGCGTCATGCACTCCATGCGTTGATGCGCGACCTCGACCTGGCCGCATTCTATCTGCCGTTTGGATGGCCGTTGCTGTCCTTGTCGCGCGCGCTCCGCAAGCCGCCCGCGGGATACCGCGGCGTTCCGTCGCGCGAATGCCAGGCGCGGCGTGGTGAGTATTTGTGGAAGCTCGCTGACCGTCCGCTCCCGACACGCA
>DATEGN010000297.1:0-4142 GCA_035280125.1 Gemmatimonadaceae bacterium
CGTCGACGACAGCGCGTCGAATACGGCGCGTCGAAAGAAGCGTTGCGAATGATGAAACGGGCGCGCCGCAGGCGCGCCCGATTTCCTTATATCATATCCGCAGTTCTGTCGATGTTCTCGACGCGCCCTAATCGACGCGCCCTAATCGACGCGCCCTAATCGACGCGCCCTAATCGACGCGCCGTACGCGCCGTTTCACCCTCTACCGTCTGCCCGTTTGTACGTCCCGACCAATTCTCCACGCGCGAGCTCGTGACCGTGGATGGCCGCCATCACCTGGTCGTGCGTCGCGCCTGGCTCGAGACCTAACGAGGCGTCGAGCGCATAGAGAATGAAGTGATAGTGATGCGCCGAGCCCTTGGGCGGACACGGGCCGCCATATCCGATCGCATTCTTGAAACTCGTCTTGCCCTGCTTCGCGCCGCCCAACATCGAGACGGTGGGGCCCTTGGGCACGCCCTGCGGCAGGGCGTGCGTCATCGGCGGAATATCGTAGAGCACCCAATGAATGAACGTCCCGCCGGGCGCGTCGGGATCCTCTACGGTGAGAGCGAATGCGACGGTATTGCCCGGCGCTTCAGACCACGCCAGCGGTGGTGACTCGTTCGTGCCGTCGCAGGTGAATTGCACCGGGATGGGGTCGCCATCCTTGAAGCCGCCGCTCGTGAGCGAGATTTCGGTGAGAGTCCTTGGAGTCGCCATCGTCGTCGCCTGTGAGGAGAGGGTTTGCGAATCGGAGGCCTTCTCTCTCGCATGCGGCTTGCACGTTTCGAGCGCGAGGAGGTGCACAATGAAAAAAGTCACCATGAGTCCGCCGACCCTCGGCTTTGTCGTCGCCACGCGCGCGGCGCTTGCCCTCGGCGTTGGAATGCTCGTCGCGAAGAGGATTCCCGAGCGGAGGCGCAAAGCCCTTGCGCGCACCTTGATCGGGATTGGCGTGGCGAGCACGGTGCCGGCGGTGATGGCCGTGAAACGACAGAATCGCCGCTTCATCGCTACCTAACGAGCCAGGGCGCTACCGGCCGATGTCGGCGAGCGCGACCATGTTCAATCCACTCTCGGCGAGCACGAGATTACCGTCTCTCGTCGGCATCATGTTTCGCACGACACCGCCACCGCCCGGTATCGCCCAGGTTTGGAACTTCTCCGTTTTTGGATCGAAGCGGACGAGCGCGTTCGGCTTCACGGCCGACTCGACGTACCAGATCGCGCCGCGATCGAAGGTAATCGCATAGGGCTGCGACTTCGGTCCGCCTGGTGACGCCCACTCGCGCGCCTCACCGGTTTTGGGATCGAAGCGGCCGAGGTAGCCGCGCGAGTAGTCGGAGTACCAGAGGACGTCGTCATTGTCGATCGCGACGCGTCGCGGGCGCGTCGCTTCGTTAGGTAGCGTCCACTCGTGAATGGCCATCGTCACCGGATCGATGCTGGCGATCTTGTTCGTGCCAAACTCGACGAAATAAGGGACGCCGGTCGTCGCTATGACCATGCCGTATGGATTGGAGCGCGGCGTTGGCGAGGACACCACTTTGATATCGCCCGTTTTGGGATCCAGTCTGCCGAGCATGTTCGCGCCCTGCACCGTGAACCAGAGAATACCCTTTTGGTCGAATATCGGCGTGTGCGGATCGCGTGCACCCTCCGGGAGCTGATATTCGGTGATGTGTCCGGTGTTCGGATCGAGCTTGCCGATGTAGCCTTTCGAATTCGCGGTGAACCAGATGTTGCCTTCCCTGTCGGCGACGAGACCGTGCGGGCCCGAGCCGGGCGTCGTGAGCGGATACTCCTTGATCTCGCCGGTCTTCGTGTCGACGCGTCCGAGCTTGTTCGCGAACTGACCGGTGTACCAGAGCGCGCCGTCGGGCGTCGCGAGGGGATCGTGCGGACGCGAGCCTTTCGTTGGGACGGCCCACTCCTTGAACGACACGGTCGCGGGACCGGAGATCAACACCGCGGGCGGTTTCGCCTTCTCGGGAAAGTGCGTGGCGAGATAGTCGGCGACGACATTCTTCTGCTCGTTAGGCAATTCGATCATCGTGCCGAAGATGCGCGGCCATTCCTCACGCGAGTAGCCGTCGTTGGTGATCATGCTCAACGAGTGGCACTGTGAGCACACGCCCTGGACGATGTCTTTCCCCGGGCCGTCGGGAAGTGTCACGGGTGCGCCGCGGCGGCCTTGGCATAGTGCGTACGTCGGCAGTGACGCGCCAACGGTGAGCGCGATGAGTGAGCGCCAAGCGAAACGAATCGACATGCGTCACCTCGGGGGGGAGGGTGATAGCGGAGCTACTCGAGGTACTTGTACAGTCCGTACAGTCCAATGACAGCGCCGCCGATCATGAAAACGGTGCCGGGCTTGCCTTCGACGACCGCTCCGACCAGGATCGCGGCACCGCCGACGATCATGAGGGCGACGCTCTGCCGCTCTGCCATTCGATTCGCGGCGGGCGCAGAAGTGGTGGAGGTCTGGGCAGCGCTCGCGCGTACGGCAACGGAGAGCGACGCCGGGGTGGGGCCGAGCGCGGCCGGAGCGACGTTCGGTCGATCCGGCATCACGGCGATATCTGGTGCAATCGTCACCATTTGTGCGCGCGCTAATGAAGCGCACACGCCTGTCAGCGCGACACAGAGGAATACGCCCGGCCAGCGAAAGCGAGTCATAGGCTGTCTCGAGAGTTGATGGAGGGTTGGGATAAGATAGGGTGTCGTTTCAGTGGATGACGACCAGACCTGTCCGCGGAGGCGAAGCGATTCCGTTCTAATGAGTGTCATCCTGACGTGCGCTGCTCAGGATGACAGAGGAGTTGGCTAACCCACTCGGAGGTCGCGCCATGGGCAAGATCGCTGGACTTCCTGAGGATCTCACGGACGTCGCGACGAAGCTCGAGAGCTATGGATATGGGCTTCGCAAGGACAGCAACGGCATCTGGGTCCTGTCGTATCCGCCCGGCGATCCGAGCGGCATTGGGCAGGCAGCGTTCCTGGAAGGGAATCTGCGCTCGGGGCTGCTCCAGATTCTGCGGACCGAGGAACAACAGCGCACCGTTCTCTTTCGATACGAGCAGTTCGACAAGCGCTGGGGCAACAAGGTCTACGGTACGCACAAGGACGATACGACGATCGCGGCCGCAGGGTGCGGGCCGAGCTCGCTCGCAATCGTGCTGCAGTACCTCCTGAACAATGGCTCACACCCGCGCAACGCCTGCTTCGCGATCACGCCGGAAGACACGGCGAAGTACGCGGAGACGCACGGGCGCGTCTCGGGACACGGCACCGCTGGCGACCCGATGATTCGCGGCATCAAAGAGCGGTGGCCGGGGTTCGATGGCTCGAAGGTCACGTTGAACGAGGCCACCGCACTGCTCGAGGAAGGAAAGCTCATCATCTTCCTGTGCAAAGGCTGCCGCGGTTACAAGAAGGGCACGCCGTTGCATCGCGAGCCGGACACGAACTATGGAGGACACTACATGGTGCTCGCCGGCGTGGAGGGCACTGGCGCGCAGCAGGTGTTCTACGTCGTGGATCCGGGGCGTAACGAGCGCAACGCGATGCGCGCGATCAAGCGGCACGAGTTGGAAGTCCACACCGCGGGCTTCTGGTGGGTGTACCAGGCCGACGAGCCCTCGCAGCGGGTGTCACGCATGGAGGGCTCGGGGTCCGACGTGCCGGCGGCCTTCCAGCGATGAGTACTTGCTAATTGTCTCGGCTGGCGAGTAGGCATTCAGGTGCGGAGGGTTGGATTCGCTCCACGATTCGCGTCATTCGCGTCCAAAGAGCCCTGTGCTCTCCAGAGTCCCGTCGAAATCCTGCGTGAGGCTCATGGCCCGGGAACCTTGAAGGCGCCGGGGCGCTGAAAGCTGAGCACAGCCGTTAGGCGACGCGACGCTCTCGGCGCGACCCAGGGTCGCGTCGGCGGCCAAAAATGCGCTCGCAACTAAGTGAACACGAGTCGCTTGCGCAGGCAAGTGCAGATCGGTGGGCGCTTCGCTCCTCGGGATGACATGGAACGCCCTTGACACACGAATCGCACCGTTTCATATCTCGCGCGGCGAAACTTTGGCCGATGTCGCGAGAGGAGCGGGAGCGCGCGCACAGCGCGCGCGACTCCAAAGAGCGATTCTCGAACGCGGTCTGAGTGGCCT
>DATEGN010000298.1:0-8885 GCA_035280125.1 Gemmatimonadaceae bacterium
GTCACGCCGCCGAGCGTTCGCTCGATTTCCTTCCGAACTCGGCATGAGGATACGTAGCGGAGGCGAGCCGATGGCAGTCAGGCCCCACGCACTGCGAGATTCGAGCACGCCACGGTTGCGCGCATGAGCGACACCATCCAAATGGTGCGGCTGTTGATCTCCGCACAGATGATCGCAACGCTGTTTCTCGCCATGCTCCTGTGGGCGCTCCACCTCCAACTGCGCCGGCACGAGTTCAATCGCTGGTGGGCGTTCGCCTGGCTCATGGCAGCGCTCTTCCTTGCCGTCGGCAGACTGTCGATGGCATTCCCTCCGGGCTGGAGTATCACGAAGGCAAGCGTGGTGTTGCTCGCGACGCTCTTCGGATTCCTCGTGCCGCCCACGCTCGTGTTCGGAGCAGTGAGTCTCGAGTCCCCCGGCCGGATCACACGGCGCACCGCCCTCGCGTGGCTCGGCGCTGCTTTGTCGTTAGGCACGCTGAGCTTCGCTGTCTCGCAGCTCAAGTCCGCCGAACCATTGACCGCGTTCTCCATTCGGAACGGACCACGCACACTGGTGCTCGCCACCGCGCTTTTCTATTGCGCACGAGTGTTCTTCCGGCGTCTGAGCGTGACAAAGTCCTGGGCGGCGCTGCTTACCGGCATTTGTTGTCTCGTCTACGCGCTCAACCAATGCGTGTATACGGCCGGTCAAATCGCCGAGATCTATGGGAGCATCCGTGGTGCTCCTCAGGGTGCTGGGCGCGCAGCTCTCCTCTGGAGCGCCCGCCTCCTGTACGCCGATGTTGTCATAACCTGCGGCATCGTGATGGGCATGCTCCTTCTCCTGGTTGAGGAATATCAGCGCTCCGAGCGCGCGCTCGCCGAAACGATGCGGAGCAGACTTGAAGTCGCACAGCAGAACACGGCACTTCAGTTGGAGATTCATAACAGGCAGGCAGTCGAGGCGCGGCTACGCGAGAGCGAAGACCGGTATCGAGACCTGGTGGACAACAGCGAGGATTTGCTGTGCACGCACGATCTGGATGGACGACTCCTATCTTGCAATCCAGCGGCAGCGCGGCGGCTTGGCTACGACGTCGACGAATTGCTAGCGATACCGGCGCGTGAATTGTTGGCTCAGGATGTTCGGCAGCGATTCGACGACTACATCGACTTGATCCAACGGACCGGCGTTGCCGAAGGAGTGGTGAAAGTGATCACGCGCACCGGTGAACGCCGGCTCTGGTCCTTTCGAAATACCCTCCGTACCGACGGCGTGGCGCGGCCGGTCATTCGCGGCATGGGTCGTGACGTCACCGATCAACTTCGCGCCGAGCGGGCGCGCAAAGAGGTCGAGGCCAGACACGAGGCAATTCTGCGCGCACTTCCTGACTGGGTATTCCTCACGACGGGTGATGGCCTTCTGCTCGATTTTCGGGCGAAGGACACGCGCTTTCTCCTGATGCCGCCGAGCGAATTCATCGGCAAATACGTCACGGAGGTCCTCCCACCTGATCTCGCACGCAGATTGATCAACTGCTACCACGAGGCGCTCGAATCCGGTCAAGCCGCAACGCTCGAGTACTCGATTGTAGTCAACGAGGAGCTGCGCTATTACGAGGTCCGATCGGTGCGGGCTGATCAGGACCAGGTGTTGAGCCTCGTCCGCGATGTCACCGATCAAAAACGCGCCGAGCAACGGGCCCGTGATCTTCAGGAGGAGCTCGCGCACGCGGGCCGCGTAACGGCGATTGGCGCGCTGACCGGCTCGCTCGCGCACGAGATCAATCAGCCCCTCACCGCCATTCAGACGAATGCCTTCGTCGCGTTGAAGATGCTCGAGATGCAGACGCCTAACGTGGGCGCCGTCAAGGATGCGCTCGGCGACATCGTTTCCGACAATCGGCGGATCGACGAGGTGCTTCGTCGCCTGCGCGGCTTGTTACGGAAGGAACGGCGCGACTACGCCCCTGTCGATCTCAACGCGATCATCAGTGACGTCCTCATGCTCGCGCGCAGTAATTTCATCGAGCGGCGCATTACCGTCGACATGGGTTTGGAATCGCATCTCCCGGCGATACTCGGGGATCGCGTGCAACTGCAGCAAGTCGTTTTGAACCTGCTCATGAACGCCGCGGACGCCGTCACAGCCGAGAACGCGGGAGATCGATTGCTCACGATCACCACGGCCACGGTAGGGACGCTGGTCACTGTTTCCGTTGCCGACCATGGCATCGGCGCGAGCGATGCTGCTTTGACACAGATGTTCGACCCATTCTTCACCACCAAGGCGGACGGCATGGGTCTCGGCCTCTCGATCTGCCGCGCGATCATCGATGCTCACGGTGGAGAAATCGCCGCGAGGCGCAACGCAGACCGAGGCCTCACCTGCTGGTTTACTTTAAGTGCTGCCCCGCCCGTCGCCGATGCCGTGGCCGCTCCCGCCAAGACCATGCTCGGCGTGAGCTTGGGTAGCCCCTCCGTCGCCGATCTGCATTCATGACGGATCGATCTTCACAGATCGTGTGCGTCGTTGACGATGATCGATCTGTTCGCGTTGCACTCGAGCGCCTCTTTCGCGGGGTCGGTTGGAACGTGCGAAGCTTTGCGTCGGCCGAGGAATTTCTGGACTGCGGATCTCATCTCGGTTGTGCCTGCCTGGTCGCCGACGTGCACCTTGGCCGAATGAGTGGACTCGAATTGCAAGCGGTCATCTGCGCCAAGCCCGACGCACCAATGATGATTCTGACGAGTGGGCTCGCCGAAGAAGGAATGGAGATCGAAGCGCGACGACTCGGTGCAACTGCGTTTTTCCGAAAGCCGTTCGACGTCGAGGCCCTGCTCGATGCGGTTGGACGCGCGCTCGAACGTCAGTAGGTAACCAGCACCTGCGGAGGATTCTTTCGCAGCCGTTCGAGCCCCGATAGGAAACTGAGTGCGATGAGGAATGAGAACCCGACGACCTCGCCGCCTAACCGCTCGACGAGGCGGCGGGTTGCGTCGGCAGTCCCTCCGGTCGCGAGTACGTCGTCGACGATGAGCACTCGTGGATGCTCGCCCCAGTTACAGGCGTCGGCGTGAATCTCGAGCCGATCGGTCCCATACTCGAGCGCATATTCGACGACTTCGGTCTTTGCGGGGAGCTTACCTGACTTCCGAACCGGAATGAATCCGGCGCCGAGACATTGTGCGACCGGTCCTCCGAGAATGAATCCCCTGCTCTCGATCGCGACAACATGGCTGACCTTGTCGTGCTCGAACGGGCGAGCCATCGCATCGGTCGTGGCGCGAAAGAGAGCAGGATCAGCCAGCAGCGGCGTGATGTCCTTGAACAGGATGCCCGGTTTCGGGAAGTCAGGAACGTCTCTGACTGCCCTCCGGATACGCGACTCCAGATCGCGTACAGTGCTGCTGCCTTGAACGACGGTCATCTGAGAATCCCGAATGGGTCGAGCGCCGCGATGTTGGGCTGCAGCTGTTGATCCTCGACTGCACTGACGCGAGCGCCGGACGGTCCCGAGCCAAGCAGGCCTCGGAGCCTCTGCAAAGCGTCGTCATTCCCGACGGCGAGTACTTCGACAGCTCCATCCTGAGTGTTACGCACCCACCCCGTGAGACCGAGCGCGCGTGCACGCTCGCGGACGAACCAGCGAAAGCCAACGCCCTGCACTCGCCCCCGCACCGCAACGTAGAACACAGATCATCGCCTCTCGCCAACGTCCCAGCCGTGATGACCAACGAGCGGCACGAAACGCACCGGACCCAGTTCTGTTCGCTCCAACTGGCCGTTGACGCGGTTATACATGACCAACTGCTGGTCCTCGCGCGTTCCGACCGGCACGAGCATGCGCCCTCCTTCGGCAATCTGCGCAAGCAGCGGCTCTGGAACGGACGGTGCTCCCGCGCTCACGAGGATTGCATCGTACGGCGCATATTCGCGCCAGCCCAGTGTGCCGTCGCCCAGCAACATTGAGACATTGGCCGCACCCGCGCGCTGAATCGCCTCGCGCGCAAGTTGGTAAAGCGCCGAGATCCGCTCGATCGTGAACACTTGCTCAACGAGGTGCGCCAACAGCGCGGTCTGATATCCGGACCCGGTCCCGACCTCGAGAACGCGCTCGTGCCCCGTTAGGCGCAGTAACTCGAGATAGCGTGCGTGGATGGACGGCTGCGAGATCGTTTGCCCGTTGCCGATCGGTAACGGACTATCCTCATATGCTCGATGCCGCAGTCCAGTCGGCAGGAACTGGTGACGCGGCGTTTGCTCGAACGCCCTGAGCACCGCGAGGTCACGGATTCCGTTCTCTCGCAGCGTCTCCACCAACCGCAAACGTGCGCCGCGAAACTCCTGATCTACAGGTCGCGCCACCATGTTGCCGCCGCCTCGAGAACGTTGTAATGCGTGAGATCGAGTTGGAGGGGTGTCACCGAAATGAAACCCTCTTGGATCGCGCGAAAGTCCGAATCCTCCTCACCCGTCCAACTCGCATGGCCGCCGCCAATCCAATAAATCTCACGTCCCCACGGATCGCGCATCGGCGTAATCGAATTGGAGTAGACGCGTCGCCCTAGACGCGTCAAGCGAACACCCTTCACCACCGCCCCGTCCACTGGCGGCAGATTCACATTGAGCAACGTGTTCGGCGGAAATGAAGGCAGCGTCGTGAGGTGTTGCAAAAGGTCCGTCAGCACACCCACCATCTTTCTGAGCTGCGTGACGTCCGCGCGCAGATCACCGCCTGCGAACGAGATGGCGATCGACGGAATGCCTAACGCCAGACCCTCCATCGCCGCGGCGACCGTGCCCGAGTACAGCACGTCCTCGCCCATGTTCTGGCCGTGATTGATGCCGCTCAGGACGTAGTCCGGCCGCTCCGGCATGAGCGCCTCCACGGCGAGCATGACACAGTCCGTCGGCGTCCCGTCAACCTGCCATCGCCTCTCACCGCGGCGAACTGGCCGAATCGGATGATGCAGTGTGAGCGAATGGCTGGTCGCGCTCTGCTCGCGGTCGGGCGCGACGACGACGACCTCCCCGAGCGGCTCGGCTGCCTCCTGCAGGCATTCCAGTCCATGCGCAAGGATACCGTCATCGTTGGTGAGCAGAAGCCGCATTAGCGCCGGTCGCCTCCCCCTCCCCCTCCCCCTCCGTTGTCGCGAGGCGATTCCAACTGGCGCAGCAGATCACGCAAATCGTGTTCGATTGCCTCGAGTGTCTCGAGGGCCAATGCGTCCCGCGAGATGCGGCGTAACTCGCCTCCCTTACGGTGCTCGTTCAACTTCTGACGCGCACCGTCGATCGTGTATTTCTCCGTATAGAGCAAATGCTTAACCAGTTGAATCAGCTCGATCTCCTTTCGCTGATAGACACGATTGCCGGATCGATTTTTCGCTGGATTCAGGAACCGAAACTGGCTCTCCCAGTAGCGCAGCACGTGAGCCTTGAGACCGGTGAGCTCGCAGACTTCTCCGATGGAGAAGAACTCCTGAATCGGATCCGAGCTGCTGTTCATGCGTCTTGCTCCGCGCGGAGCTCGCGTGCCATCAGTTCCTGCGCGGCGAGCTTCGCCGGATGATGGTCGAAGAGGATGCGATAGACCATCTCCGCGATGGGCATTTCGACGCCCTCGCGGGCAGCGAGCTCGATCGTGCTCGCGCAAGTCACCACTCCTTCGGCAACGGTCTCCTTTCCCGCCCGGGCCTCCTCCAGCGTTTTGCCGCGGCCGATCTCGACGCCTAACGTCCGATTCCGGCTGAGCGTCCCCGTGCAAGTCAGCACGAGGTCACCGATGCCAGCAAGCCCCGCGAACGTTGCCGGGCTTGCGCCGAGTGACATACCAAGGCGCGTCATCTCGGCGAGACCCCGTGTTATCAGCGCGGCGCGCGAATTGAACCCAAGACCGACGCCTTCGAGAATTCCCGTCGCAACGGCCATGACGTTCTTGAGTGCGCCGCCGAGCTCTACGCCAACGACATCGTCGTGTGTGTAGACACGAAAGCTGCCGCCGCTCATCGCTTCCTGGACGAACACAGCCGCGTCAGGTGTATCCGACGCCGCCACCACTGCCGTTGGTTGGCGTGCCGCGACTTCGGCGGCGAAGCTTGGCCCCGACAACGCCACGACTGCGTGGTTAGGCACCTCAGCAGCGATGATGTCCGTCATCAGCGCCATCGTACCGAGTTCGATACCCTTGGATGCGACGGCGATGATCGCGCCCGCCTGAATGCACGATGCCGCGGCGCGCGCGATCGATCGCAGGTGGTTCGATGGCGTCGCGTACAACACGAGTTCCGCGCGTTCGAGCGCCTCTGGTTGTTCGCACGTCGCGAACAGGCTCGACGCGAGTCGTACCCCCTTGAGGAAGCGAGCGTTCTCGTGTGACTCATTGATCGATTGCACGACATCTGGCTCATACGCCCAGAGGCGAACGTCGTGGCCTGCTACGGCCAGCAGGTCGGCGAGCGCGGTGCCCCATGCACCCGCCCCGATCACCGCACAGCGCGTCACGTCGCGAACCGTGCGGCGACGAGCACCGCGAGCACGACAACGAGCCCGATGGCGAGGGCCGCCGCCATGCGTCGCGACGGTTGAGTACCTGCCTTCCCGAAACGATGTTCCTCGCCCCGTCGCAAGCGTCCAATATTGGCGCGGTGCGTCCAGTAGACGAAAATCGCTACAAGAATG
The DNA here is from genome assembly GCA_035280125.1 of Gemmatimonadaceae bacterium. GTDB lineage: Bacteria > Gemmatimonadota > Gemmatimonadetes > Gemmatimonadales > Gemmatimonadaceae > AG2. The sequence goes on from DATEGN010000298.1 coordinate 6,667, forward strand.
CTGATCGTGAACACCGGCGATTGTGGACCGTACGTGACTCCGATGAGCACCGGCAGCAGCGACGCGCTGATCAACGATCCGAGTGAGACATAGCCACTCGTGAGCAGCACGACGGCAAAAACTATCAGGACAAGCAGCGTTTGAATCGGCGCCAGCGCCAGGAATACTCCCGCTGCTGTGGCCACACCCTTGCCACCGCGTTTGAAGAGTAAAAACATTGGTCGCGTGTGGCCGACAATCGCCGCGACGCCGCACGCGATTGCCATCCAGACGGTGGGAAAGCTCGACGTCGTCTCACGCGGCAACAGCAAGACTGGCAGCGCGCCTTTCGCGACATCGAATGCAAAAACGACGAGACCGATCTTCGTTCCGAGCACGCGAATGACGTTCGTCGCACCCAAATTGCCCGAGCCATGCTTTCGAAGATCAATGCCGCGCGCCTTACCAGCGATGTACGCCGACGGGATCGAGCCCGCAGCGTAGGCGATCGCGATGGCAAGTGCCGGATGCATTGGCTGGCGTCTACCCCGCCTTGCGCCGCATCACCACCCGCAGCGGGTTGCCGGTGAAGCCCCAAGCCTCACGAAAGCCGTTATGCAGATAACGCACGTAGTGCTCCTCCACCAATTCCGGATGATTGCCAAACACGGCGATCGTGGGCGGCGACGTCTGCACCTGGGTTGCGTAATTCAACCGCACTTCGCGGCCCGCAGCCTGCGGCGGCTGCAAGCGCGCCAAAAGCTCGCCGAGTCGCTCGTTGACCTCTGATGTGGCAATGCGCTTCAGCCGCTGCTCGTCAACAGCGAGAATGAGATCGAGAACGCGCGGGACTCGCAAGCCCGTTTTCGCCGACGTGAACAGAAACGGAACGAAGTTGAGGTATGGTGCCTTCTCGCGGGCCTTTTTCTCGAAGCGCGAAGCCGCTTTGTCGTCGCGCTCCGCGAGATCCCACTTGTTGACCACGACGATCAATCCTCGGCCCGCCTCCCAAGCCAGTGCTGCGATCTTGAGATCTTGATTCTGGATCTCGCCTTCGGTGGGCTCGACGAGCAGTAGACAGATCTCCGCACGCTCTATCGCCCGGCGCGTGCGCAGCGCCGAGTAGAACTCGATCCCCTCTTCGACGCGACTCTGCCGTCGCAGGCCTGCCGTATCGATGAAAACGAGGTCGCGCCCGTGATAGCGCATCGGCGTATCGATCGCGTCGCGCGTTGTACCGGCGACATCGGACACGACAAGCCGCGCTTCGCCCAGGAGACGGTTCACGAACGACGATTTGCCAACGTTAGGCCGGCCGACCACCGCGACGCTGAGCGCCGTCTGCTCTTCCACTGCGACGGGCGGCAAGTGCTCGACCACAACATCCAGCAAGTCGCCAGATCCCATGCCGTTGTTGGCTGACACAGGAATCGGATCGCCGACGCCGAGCGAGTAGAACTCGTAAAAGTCCATGCTGCGCGGATTGTCGACTTTGTTCGCGACGAGCAGCCACGGCTTGCCAGATGTTCGCAGCATGTCGGCAACATGCGCGTCGCTCGGATGAAGACCAGCGATCGCGTCGACTACAAAGAGCAGAAGGTCGGCCTCGCCCACGGCCTGCTCTACTTGTCGACGGATCTCGATATCCATCGGGTGTCGCGGATCGTCGGCAACTCCACCGGTGTCCACCAGCCAGAAGGCACGGCCGTTCCAGTCGGCGCGAGCGAAGTGACGATCGCGCGTCGTGCCTGCCTCGTCGGAAACGATTGCGGTTTCGCGCCCCACGACACGATTGAAGAGCGCGGATTTGCCGACGTTCGGACGTCCGAGGAGGGCGACGACGGGAATGCCGGCGTCTTTCATGCGACCGCGTCACCGCCCGTCGCACGGGCGTGCTCGACTCCAGTCTCGCCGGCAAGCACGTCGATGAAGTCGTACGACGGATATACCGGCATCGGCAGCGACTCACGCACGTCGATGAACGATTGCTCATCGAGAAACACCCCGTCATCGTTGATCGATTCCGCTGGAATCAGCGCAATGTCGAGATCATAGCGATCGGCGAGGGCGCGGCGCATGTCGGCACCGACGAGCAAACCGGCCGTGGTGGTCGTGGGGCCAAAGAGCGAATTCTCGACGGCAATCAACTCGAACTTCGCACCCGTCGCCGCCGTGAGTTGACCGAGCAGATCTGGCATCAGCGGCGCCATCGAGACGCCGGTAACGACGCCGATGCGCTT
>DATEGN010000299.1:0-5032 GCA_035280125.1 Gemmatimonadaceae bacterium
TGGAGGAGGGCAAAGTGCCCGGCCGCGACCACGAGATTCCGCTACGGATCTACACTCCGTGCGAGGCGAACGAGGATTTGCTTCCGTGCATCGTTTACTTCCACGGCGGCACTGGCGTGTTCTGCAGTGTTACAACTCACGACGGCCTCTGTCGATTGCTGGCCAACGCGAGCGGCTGCCGTGTCATTGCCGTCGATTATCGACTTGCGCCGGAGCACCCGTTTCCGGCAGCAATCGACGATGGTATGCTCGCAACGAGCTGGATCTCCGAACATCACGCCGATCTGCGAATCGATCCCGAGCGACTGGTCGTCGGGGGCGATTCTGCCGGTGGAACTATCGCTGCGGTGATTTGCCAGCTTGCAATGTGTGGTGGACCGCGCATCGCCTCACAGCTCCTGCTCTGTCCCGTGACCGACCTCGCCGTCGAGTCGAGCTCGCGTTTAGCATTTGCTGAAGGCTACTTCATCGAGCGGACAACGCTCCAGTGGGCCAAGGCGGCGTACTGCGCGGGGGCGGATCAGTTCGATCCGCGCATATCGCCTCTCCGGGCCACATCGCATGCGAATCTTCCCCCAGCGCACATTCACACCGCCGAGTTCGACCCAATGCGAGACGAGGGGGAGGCGTATGCCCGGACTTTGGAGGCGTCAGGAGTGGCGGTGAACTACACCTGTCACCTCGGGCTCATTCACCACTTCTACTGTATGGCAGGCGCGATTCCACGAGCGCGCGCGGTAATCGCGTCGATTGGCGCGGAGCTTGGCGCCTCCCTCGGCGCGGCATCGTCGCTGCGCCACGAACATTAGTGCGGAGCAAAGAACTCGATGTACGATCCGATGCGGCCGTTGCGGATCTCGATCATGTCAACCAGCTCCGTCAGCACCGTGGTTCCGGTGAGCCGGGAGAAGATCTTTGCGCGCCAGTGCACTGCGGCCTTGGTACCATCGATCACGAGCGAAACGATTTCTTCGTCGCTCAGCTTGAATGTCTTGATCATGATCGCAAGCAACGGACGATACTCTCCGGCCCCGACCGCCGTGACGGCAACTGGAGTCGAATGGCTCGCCCCCGCGATCTGGAATCGCGCGTCTGGCGAAAACTTGTCGTACACGGCGGCAATATCGCCGCTCACGCGCGCCGCGTAGAGGGCGCGAAGCAATCGTTCAGTCTCCTCGCGATCTGGAATCGTGTGATCCTCCCGTTTTTTGCAGTCAGTGACCTTGCGGCTCGTCATTTCGGTCGAGCCACGGAAAGCATCGTATGATTCGCCCAATTCGGCAATGCCTACCGTGACGTCGACACGTGGCAGCGACACGCCGCTGAAAGCGTGGGCACGTGCGCTCTCGCTCACGGCGCCGATTGCGCACAACCCGGGGATGACACTCTCCACGCGCATCGCGGAGCTCGCCGACACCTTCGAAGGCAGCCTCGCCCTGATCGGAGAAGACGAGGCGCTGACCTATCGAGCGCTCGCCGAACGAGCGAATCGTTATGCACGTTGGGCACTCGGGCAGGGGTTGGGGCGCGGCGACGTCGTCTGCCTCATGATGCACAACTGTCCAGATTACCTCGCGGCCTGGCTCGGCATCACTCGCGTCGGTGCCGTCGTCGCCCTGATCAACACGAATCTCATCGGCGATTCACTGGCGCATGCGATCCGAGTCGCCACGGCATCTCAGATCATTGTCGGCGCCGATCTCGCCGCGACGGTGGCCGCTGTGTCGGACAAGATGCCCGGGCAGTTGTCTTGTTGGGTACGCGGCGGACACGTCGATGGAATGGCCTGTCTCGACGCAGCGCTCGAACGCCTGCCCGCTGCGGTGCTGACAGCCGCCGAGTGCACGCCGCCATCGCTGAGAGACCGAGCGCTCTACATCTACACCTCAGGGACTACTGGTTTGCCGAAAGCAGCGAAGGTCAGCCACCATCGCGTGCTTCAGTGGAGCTATTGGTTCGCGGGGCTGCTCGACGTCGACGGCATGGACCGGATGTACAACTGTCTTCCGATGTACCATAGCGTCGGCGGAATCGTCGCAATCGGGTCGATACTCGTACGCGGTGGATCGGTTGTACTACGCCGGAAATTCTCCGCGCGCAATTTCTGGAACGACATTACCCAAACGCAGTGCACGCTGTTTCAGTACATCGGCGAGCTGTGTCGGTTCCTTGTTAACATGCCGAATCATCCCCGGGAGCGAGATCATCAAATTCGCATCGCCTGCGGCAATGGATTACGACCCGACATCTGGGAATCGTTCCAGTCGCGTTTTGCCATTCCGAACATTCTCGAATTCTACGCGGCCACCGAGGCGAACTTCTCGTTATACAACTGTGAAGGAAAGCCAGGCGCCATCGGCCGCATTCCGCCATTTCTCGCGCATCGGTTTCCAATCGCGCTCGTGGCGCTCGATCACGGCACGGGTGAAGCGCTGCGCGACGAGCAGGGGCGGTGTCGTCGGTGCGCCGTAGATGAAATCGGCGAGGCGATCGGCAGAATCGCGACCGATGGGTCGCCGGAGGGACAGTTCGACGGTTACACCGATCGCGCGGCATCGGATCGCAAGGTGCTTCGCAACGTCTTTTCCGAAGGCGACGCCTGGTTTCGAAGTGGGGATTTGATGCGTCGTGACGCGGCCGGCTTCTTCCATTTTGTCGATCGCATCGGCGACACGTTTCGCTGGAAGGGAGAGAACGTCTCTACCGGCGAAGTGGCAGACGCGGCGTGCGCGTGGCCGGAAGTGCGCGAAGCGGTGGTCTATGGTGTCGATGTTCCCGGCAACGACGGTCGTGCGGGGATGATTGCCATCGTCACGGACTCAGGGGGAGTGGGAGGACTCGATCTCGCCGGCTTTCGCTCTCACCTGAGTGCCCGACTTCCGGAGTATGCTCGTCCAATGTTCGTGCGTCTGCTGAGTGAGATCGAGACAACAGGGACCTTCAAGCCAATGAAGCAGGAGCTCGTTCGTACTGGCTTCGATCCCAACGCGACGACGGACGCGCTTTTCGTGAACGATCGCGAGTCCGGAGCTTTCATTCCGCTCGATGCCGCGCTTTTCGAGTGTATCCGGGCCGGTCGATTTCGTCTCTGAGCCGCGCACGCCGCACGCTGTCCGACATGCAGTTCAAGACTTTATATAAGGATTATCGATGACGACGGCCGACGCGCCCACATGTGTTGTCCATAAATTCGGCGGCACCAGCCTGGGCAACGCTGATTGCTTTCGACAAGTTGCGAAAATTGTCACTGAGCGACCGGAGCAGCGCCGGCTGATCGTCGTTTCGGCGATGGCGGGCGTGACCGACCAGCTCGTGCGCGCGGTTCACGTCGCCGGCAAGCGCGATCTGGGCTATCGCGAGATAATGGCCGCCGTCGGAGCTCGTCACCGCCAAACAATCGCTGAATTGCTTTCGGCTGACGCCGCGGGTTCTTTGTGCGAGATGTTGACTCGCGATCTCGCGATCATCGAAGAGGTCCTCCATGTCACGACGGTGTTGCATGGATACTCACGCAATGGTCTCGAGCTCGTGTCGGGATACGGCGAGGTGTGGTCCGCGCAGATCCTTGCCGCGCTTCTGCGTGAAGAGTTGAGCGACATCGACTGGCTCGATGCGCGTGATGTATTGACGGTGACCCGGACCGAGACGGCAGCCGACGTGATGTGGCCGGAGTCCCGCGCTCGTGCCAATGCCTGGGTAGCGAAGCGAGGTGCACTTCCGGCTACGCTTGTGATCACCGGCTTTGTCGCGTCGACTGACGACGGCCTCGCGGCGACCCTCGGCCGGAACGGAAGCGACTTCAGCGCCTCGATCTTCGGAACGCTGTTCGACGCGCAGGAGATCCACATCTGGACCGATGTGGATGGTGTGATGAGCGCGAACCCGCGACTCGTATCCGAGGCCGTGACTCTCGAGACGTTGTCGTACGAGGAAGCGATCGAGCTCGCGTATTTTGGCGCGAAGGTCATTCACCCGAGCACGATATCGACAGCCGTCGAGCGAGATCTTCCAATCTTCATTCGGAATACCTTCCGCCCCGATCATCCAGGCACGCGCATTCAAGCGACGCCCGCGTCGACAAATCAGGTCAAGGGCCTCGCCACAATCGAGTCAGTGGCGCTGATCAACGTCGAAGGCATTGGGATGATCGGTATGAGAGGCATCGCCCAACGTCTCTTCGGCGCGTTGCGCGACGAGGGCGTGTCGGTGCTCATGATCTCACAGGGCAGCTCCGGCAATTCCATATGCTTCGGGGTGACCGGTGTCCAAGCGGAGCTCGCACGCAACACGGTGGAGCGCACGTTCTTCGCGGAGCGGATGCACGGCCAGATTCGGCGCGTCGACGTCACGACTGGCTGCAGCATTCTCGCCGTCGTCGGGGAAGGGATGGCCGGGCACCCGGGGGTCGCGGCCAAGTTCTTTAGCGCGTTAGGCAAAGCCGGCGTTAGCCTGCGAGCGATTGCTCAGGGGACGTCCGAGCGGAACATCTCGGTTGCCGTCAACGCCGCGGACACGCAGCGCGCCCTGCGAGCGGCGCACGCGGGCTTCTATCTTTCCAAGCAAGCGATCTCGATTGGCTTGGTGGGAGTGGGCAATATCGGCAGTACACTCCTTCGCCAGTTATCACAACGGCTTCGCAGTCTCAAGCGCGACTTCGACATCGACCTGCGCGTGCGCGCGATCGCCACCTCACAGCGGATGTTGCTGTCCGATCATCCGATTGATTTGGAGACCTGGCGCGCCGACCTGTCCGCGAACGGTGAACCGACTGATCTCGCTCGTCTGGCGTCGCACGTCTATGACGATCAATTGCCGCACGCGGTGTTGATCGACTGTACCGCCGATCAGGCGGTGTCGGAGCTGTACGGATCGTGGCTCGAACGCGGCATCCATGTGATCACGCCGAACAAACGTGGCAACACCAGCTCGCTCGACTACTATCGCCGGTTACGGCAGGCGAATCGAACGGTGGGCGCGCACTATCTCTATGAGACCACCGTCGGCGCCGCCCTGCCGATCATTCAAACGTTGC